>JACZIY010000356.1 GCA_014860845.1 Anaerolineaceae bacterium | reverse complement strand
CCTGTGATTACTGCGTCTAATGCCTGAATAAAAGCCAGATCTTCATTCCGTTTGATAATCATAGAATGCTGAGTGAATGCATCCATACCACTGGATTCATGACTGACTGGAATAACTTTAGTACCTTTTGGTATTAACCTTCTGATGAAAAAGCCAGCAACCTGATGGTCCTTGGTCAGATCCAGACCAATTGTCATGATTGTGTCAGCTTTGTGAATTTCAGAAAATTTTGATTCGAAGGAACCTTTTTCTTCCGCTAATTCAGATAATACCTCGGTGTAGCGTCCTTCCTCGGTACTGGTGACCATATCACTGCCTAATATTTCTTCAAAGATTTGCTTGTAATAATAGAGCACATCAGCAGGTAATCTGGTGGATGCAATGGCTGCGATCCCGTTTTCTTTTTTATGAGTGAATAGTTTGAAATTCTCCATGACGACAGATAATGCTTCATCCCATGTTGCAGCTTTTAGGGCACCACCTTTACGGATCATGGGGGTGACTACTCGATTCCGTTTTTCATCCATGGGGATAAATCGCCCTACATCACAAAGTACTCCGCCATTAATTTCTGCATCCCAATCGCCATTGATTTTAATCAGGTTATTATCACGATGTAAAATTTCAATTCCACAACCAATGGAACAACCAAGACAAATCGTTTTGGTTGAGTTTACATCTTTTTCCTGACCCCGATAAGCACTCCAGCGATCAATTAATGCACCGGTTGGACAGATTTGCACACAGACACCGCATGAGATGCAGGAACTTGAGCCTAATGGTACACCCAGGTCTGCGACCAATATGGTGTTGGCTCCTCGTTCTTCCATTCCAAGCGTGTAATTGCCAACAAGCTCTGCGCAGGCACGTACGCAACGGCGACAAAGGATACAGCGATTGTGTTCTAGAACAAAGTAGGGATGTGATGCGTCCATGGGATACGACTGCCAATTAGGTTGAATTGGCCAGTGAGTCATTCCTTCACCATAAGCTGCATTTTGTAATTCACAATCACTTCCACTAACCTGGCAATAAGGACAGAAGTGGTTTCTTTCACTGAAAATCATAGAAAGAATAAATTTTCGTGAATTTTTGACTTTTTCTGTCTGAGTTCTAATCACCATTTTGTCAGAAACTGGAAGCGTACAGGCTGGTTGCAAAGTGCGTGCACCTTCGATTTCTACCAGACATAGACGACATCCACCGTATGGTTCTAGTGCTGGGTGATCACACAAAGTTGGAATTTCGATTCCAGCCATACTTGCAGCTTTTAAAACTGTTGTTCCTTCCGGCACTTGTATTTCTTTATCATCGATTTTGAGTTGATACATAGCGTTTCTCCTTCATTCCAATTTGAAAATTCAGCACTTAAATTCTTTTGCCACTCATCGGACATACGCCGGATGGACAAACTTTTAATCTAATATGGGCTTCTACTTCAGCTCGATAGTGGTTCAATATATCTCGTATCGGTGAGCCAGCTGTCTGACCCAGACCACAATTTGAAAGCTCAAAAAGGTTTTTGCTGATCATAGCCAGATCATCCAAATCCTGCATTGTGCCAGTTCCCTGAGAGATATTCTCCAAAATTTGATAAGCCCTTTCATTACCAATTCGGCAAGGATTACATTTTCCACAGCTCTCTTTTCTAAAGAAATTCTGTAACACTTTTGCCAGATCTAAAACACAGGTATTTTCATCACAAATCAACAATGCACCTGACCCTAAAGAAACTCCTGCATTTTGGAAAGAGTCGAAGTCCATGGGAGTATCCTGCAAACTAGCTGGAATAATTGAACCACTGGAACCTCCCGTTTGAGCAACTTTGAAGCTAATGTCGTTTTTCAAACCTTTGGCATAAATGGCGATCACTTCTCGCAACGTGATTCCCATAGGTACTTCTATTAATCCAGTTACATTGACGTTTCCCAAAATTGTATAAACTTTTGTTCCTGGACTGGAAGGCGTACCAAAACTACGATACCATTTTCCACCATTGCGCAGAATGGCCGGGATATTGGCTAATGTTTCAACATTGTTAACAAGTGTTGGTTTACCCCACAACCCATGCGTTGTTGGATAAGGTGGGCGTGCTCTCGGTTCCCCTCTTTTTCCTTCAATCGATTCAATCAGAGCAGTTTCTTCTCCACATATATAGGCTCCAGCACCACTATGAACATGAATATCGAAGTTGAAATCGGAACCGAAGATTTTTTCACCCAAGATTCCATATTCATAAGCCTGCTTTATGGCTTGCTTAAGTCGTTCCTGAGCTAGAAAATATTCACCACGGATGTAAATAAATCCTTCGTCAGCACCAACAGCATAAGCAGCAATTGACATAGCCTCTATGATACTGTGGGGATCACCTTCCAGGATAAGACGATCTTTGAAGGTGCCCGGTTCAGATTCATCACCATTACAAATGACATATTTTTTCTTAGAAGGTGTACCGGAAACAAATCCCCATTTCATGCCGGTTGGGAAACCTGCACCACCTCGACCACGAAGACCGGAAGCTTTTACTTCCTCTATTACATCCCTGGGACTCATTTCAGTGATAACTTTACCTAAAGCTTGATAGCCGTCATTGATGATGTATTCTTCGATATTCTCGGGATCAATAATTCCGACACGTTGTAAAACAATTCGCTGTTCTGCTGGTAATGTTCCTTTTCGGGCGTTAACCCATGCAATTTTGCCGGTTAGTTCTTTATGGGAAGCCTGTAATTCATGAACAATACGACCCTTGTATAAATGTTCTTCTGCTAGAAATTTGACATTTTCAGGTTTTACAGGACCATAAATGGTAGCTTCAGGATAAATAATTACGAAAGGTAGAGCATCATGTCGTCCGACATCACCAATCATCGTGAGTGAGATTTCATCCGATAAACCTAAAGATTCAATCTCAGATTTCAGGTTTTCATAGACTTGTTCAGCACCGCGTTCTATGCTGATTGGATCGCTTGAGACTAATACCATTGAGCGTACAGATTTCATCGATAATCTCCTAGTCGCTGTATTTGGCTAAAATATCTTTGATTTGTTCCGGTGTGACATTTCCATAAGCGTCATCATCGATAACAATGACCGGACCTACTCCACAAAGCCCTAAGCAGCTGGTTGTAATAAGAGACCATTTCCCATCCGGAGAGGTCTCGTCTTCTTCTAGATTTAAGGTCTCTTTCAATGTTTGCCAGACTTCGCGCCCACCAACAACATGACATGGTGCACTTTCGCAAAATTGAATCACATGTTTCCCCCTTGGTTTAGTAGAAAACATATGATAAAAACTGGCTACTGAAAACAACTGGGAGCGAGATGATTTTAATCGGTCGCTGATTTCTTCCAATGCTTCTGAAGGAAGGAAACCGAGTTTCCGATTCACATGATTTAAAATTGGAATCAGTTCTTCCCGACTATCTCCAAAATGTTCGATCGCTGAATCAACAGCTTCGATGATTAAACGATCTTTTCCATTTTTACTTGTCATGAATTACTCCTTGATTTGGGATGAAATTTTGATGAAAAGATTGAATCATTTCTGGTCTAAATTAAACGATTTCAATTGCGTTGAAATTACAAACCTGGTCACAAATACCACAACGAATGCAGATATCCGGATCAATTAAATGGGGTTGACGTCGTTCTCCAGAAATGGCATTAACCGGGCAATTTCGGGCACAAACGGTACAACCCGTACAGGAATTTTCGACGATTTGATAACGAATTAATGCCTTGCATACTTTTGCAGGACAGCGTTTTTCAAGAATATGGGCTTCATATTCATCTCGAAAATGCTTTATCGTGCTTTCGACCGGATTAGGTGCACCTTGCCCCAGACCACAAAGGGAATCTTGTTTTATCTCATTACAGAGAATTTCCAGTTGTTCAATATCTCCCTGTCGTCCATGTCCTTCACATATTCTTTCCAGAATATCCAGAATTCGCTTTGTGCCAACACGGCATGGGGTACATTTTCCACAACTTTCATCCTGGGTGAACTCCATAAAAAATCTGGCAATATCCACCATGCAGGTGTCTTCGTCCATAACGATCATGCCACCTGATCCCATCATGGAGCCAGCCTGAACGAGTGATTCATAATCAACAGGAAGATCCAGATATCCTTTTGGTAAACAACCACCCATGGGTCCACCGGTTTGAATAGCTTTAAATTCTTTATTATCCCGAATTCCGTTTCCAATATCAAATATGATCTCTCGTAGGGTAATACCCATTGGTACTTCAATTAATCCTGTATGATTTATGTCACCTGCCATAGCAAAGGTTTTGGTGCCTTTACTTTTTTCTGTGCCCATGCCTGCAAACCAATCCGCACCTTTTAGAATTATTTGTGGGACATTGGCATAGGTTTCGACATTGTTAATATTGGTTGGTTTCTCCCATAAACCTTTAACAGAAGGGAAGGGAGGCCTTGGTCTTGGTTCACCTCGCTTACCCTCTACAGAATTCATCAAAGCAGTTTCCTCACCACAAACAAAAGCACCTGCACCCATTCTCACTTCCAGATCAAAGGAAAAATCTGTTCCCATGATATTTTCACCTAAAAGTCCAAGCTCTTTTGCCTGTTGAATGGCAATGTTGAGGGTCTTTACGGCTATTGGATATTCAGCCCGACAATAGACATATCCTCGGCGGGCACCAATTGCAAATGCAGCGATAATCATTCCTTCGATGACTGAATGAGGGTCTGATTCCAGCACACGCCGATTCATGAATGCTCCAGGATCACCTTCATCAGCATTACAAACAACAAACCGAATATCACTTTTTTCCTGCTTGGTGAATGTCCACTTAAGAAATGTGGGAAACCCAGCGCCACCACGTCCGCGTAAACCAGATTTTTTAATCTCATTGATGACATCTTCCGCGGACATCTCTGTAATGACTTTAGCCAGGGCCATATAACCATCCTGGGCTATATAATCTTCAATATTCTCTGGATCAATAACACCACAATTTCGAAGAACAACCCGAATTTCTTTCGCTGTTGGCGCTGAGAGTTCTTCGTCTTTGATGGGTATTATTGGAAGAATAAATTTCTTTGCAATGCGACCTTTTAAAAAATGTTCTTCAACGATATATGGAACATCGTCAACCGTCATTCCAGCGTAGTGAACACCTTCCGGATAAACCATCATTTCAGGACCTTTTGAACAAGCACCAATTCTTGAGGTTTCCAGTACCTGAACTTCGTCAATTAAACCAGTGGCAACCAGCTCATCATTGAGAGCATCTACTATGTCATGTGCCCCTTTCGAGAGACATTCAGGATCTACGCATACTAAGACATGAGTTCGAAAGTATTTCATCATATAACCTGCTTTTCTTGATTAAGCTTTGTGCCTTAGATATTGACCATGTGTTCTTTAACAACAATTCCTGACAGAACATGTTCATCAACAATTCGAGCTGCGATGTCTTTGGTGACTTTCCCATAGGTGACTTTTGGATCATCACCAATTTGAACCTGAACAATTGGCTCCATTTCACAAACACCAATACAACCTGTTTGAGTGACAATGATTCCACTTAAATTGTCTTTTTCAATTTTTTCCAGAATTGCCTTCATCGTGTCACGGGCACCTGCAGCAATTCCGCATGTTCCCATTCCTACGATAATTTGTTTTTGACCGGAAGCACTCTTCATTTCCTGTTTTTTGAGAGCTTCTTCACGAATTCTTTTCAGATCATCAATACTTTTAATTGTTGGCATGTTAGTACTCCTGTTTATATTGTGGTTTAATTTTCATTGATTGAAATTTTATTAATTCCGGTTGTTATTTCATTTCTGATGAATGACAGAACCAATGGTTCGGAGAGGGGAACCCCATCCAATTCTGACTTAATGATTTGATCATCAAATTCAAAAATTTCATCATTCACTCTATATTTGAAGGTCCAATGGGTATCAGGTAAACCGACAACTAAGTGCAGTATTGTCCCCGATACATCTCCCAGGGGCATTCGATCAATGTGATTGCGTTGAAATTGGACGATCAATTCTGTTCCTTCACCAGGTTGAGAAGTAATCGTCAAAAAACCATTGCACATTTCTGCAGCTGCTTTTAGTAATGGGATACCCAAGCCAACTTTACGGGTTGTGCGGCTGGTTGTGAAAGCGTCAACGATTCTCAAAGCCATTTCTGGGGTCATTCCTTTTCCATTGTCTTTAACTGACATGGTTAGTCGATCTTCAATCGTATTTTCATCAATAGAAATCGTTACATGAGTAGCATTCGCATTAATGCTGTTTTCTGCAATATCCAGTAAATGTAACGACAATTCTCTCATTTATAATCTGTAAAACTAGTTTTGTAATTGCTTGATCGCCTGGGGAAGTTTATTCGGTTTTACCCTACCTAAAACTTCTTCATCGACAACGACAACAGGTGCCTGACTACAAGCGCCAACACAACGACAAATTTCCAAAGTTATCAAACCATCGGGTGTCGTTTCTCCGATTTCAATTCCTAAGACTTGTTTAGCTTTTTCAATTAATTGTGGGATGCCACCCACATAACAGGCTGTGCCCATGCAGAATTTAATCGTATGCTTACCCTTCGGGTTTGTTGTAAAAAACGAATAAAATGTTACAACACCATGAATTGTTGAGACGGGAATCTCTAATTTATCAGCCAGGTAGGCTTGAGTGGCTTCCGATACCCATCCAATTTTACTTTGTACTTCTCCCAGAACTACCATTGCAGCTCCAGGTTTATCCATATGTTCCTCAATTATCTGATCAATAATGGCTCTTTGCTCAGGAATAATTAAGGGGTCGTTTGCTGGGATGTTCTTTAAGTATTTCACCATGAATTGCTCCGTAATTAATGTAGGATTAAATTTGTTCGCTCATCCTTAATCAAGTTTACCTAATGGGATCATTATTCGAAATTGCTGAAAGTCATAATTCCCAAAGAATAAGCGCTTGATTTGTTACAAATTTCACTATCTATTTTAAAAATAAAAATTACTTCCTTTCAAGATTTATGGGTTCAATAAAATAGGATCGATTTCCTTCTTTTCTTAATGCAAGTTTAATTTCACTAATAACAGGATTTTCAATTTCAAACATCGTTGTACCTATAAATTCAGATAATCGGTGGACATCGCCATTTTGAATGATTTCGAACGAATTAATTTGTGGAAATATTTCTTTGGCTTTTCTTGGAGAAATATGTCTGGAAATTTCCAAGGCAAAAAAGGGAATGTCTTCCGGTACGAAACCTAGAATTTCTAATAATCCATTTGCTTTGCGATTGATGTGAGCTGGAATGAGAATTCCACCAATTTCATTAACATAATTATACGCTTCGTTTAAACTGAGGGCAGTTGAAGTAATGAGAAGACGTTCTTCTTTCCGAATAAAATCTCCTTTTTCATCCACGACCAATTGTTCACCAAAAAAATCAGGACGGTTCATTATCGGTGGAAGTTTTTGATCGACGATATTCTGAAATTCCATAATTTGATCAATGGTATCAAACAGACAAAGTACATGCACTTCTTCTTTTGTTTGTAATTCTATCCCAGGAAGTACAGTTATTTCCGAACCAAGAGCTGCTTTTTGAACGGCATCAATATTTGCAGAAGCATTATGATCCGTAATAGCAATCAGATTAATTCCACATTTAATTGCTTCTGAAATGATCAGAGGTGGCAACATTTCTATTTCTGCACATGGAGATAGCACCGTGTGCACGTGTAAATCAGCTCTAAATTTTTTCAAAATCTTCTCTATTTTTCTGCTCTAATCCCTAATTCCCATAACTTACCAACTGTTTGGAAAGAATTTTGTTCTGTTTGTAATAAAGTAATACTTTCTTCATTTGCTTTATGAATAGTAGCCTGGTCAGGCATGGCACCTTCTGTGATAATGATGGCACTCAGCTCCAGAAGAGCAGCGACGGCAACTATATTATTATGAGCTTGCAACGTAACCCATACAGATTGATTGGGTGCCCCGGCCATCACACAACTCAAAAGATCTGATGTGTATCCATTCTCAACTGAAATTTGTGAAAATTCTTTTTCTTGTGTAAGTACCTTTAAATCTAATTTTTCTATAATTGTTGCTAAATTAATCATGATTTTTGATTCTCCGATTCTTTATTATGTTCCGAATCCAGGAATAACCGCATTTTTAAGCGGGAACCTTTACCCCAGACTGATTCGAGTTTCATCTGATCTACACATCTTGAAATGTTAACAAGTCCCATTCCAGCTCCGAACCCCATTTCACGAACTGCATCCGTTGCAGTGGAGTAGCCTGGTTTCATCGCCAGATCAACATCTTTTATACCCGGACCATAATCGTACGCATCGATGGATATTTGATGAGGTTCTATTTCGACACGTAACACGCCACCTTCGGTTGTATGGATGATAAGATTCATCTCTGCTTCATAGATGGCGATTCCACAGCGACGAGCAATTTGTTTGGACGCACCCAACCGAATTAAGGCTCGTTTGATATTGGATGAAGCCTTACCACCTATCTCAAAATCTCCCTGTTGTATCTGATAACGAAGGATGAGGCTGGTACGATCTGATTCGATATCTTCAAATAAATGACTTGCTCTATATTTGCGAATTTCTTCTTCATGATAGTCCGTTTCAAGAGCTCGCAAAAGACCACGATTGATATCACCTTTCGTGATCATTCCGACCAATTTTTGATCTTTATCCACCACAGGAAGTCGGCCAAAATTTGTGGATACAAATCTCTTGGATGCTTCAATTAGTGGGTCTGTGGGAAGAATGGTGATCAATTTGGTGGTCATATACTTATTAATTGTTGAATCCAAATCTATATCAACCAGACAACGAATTAAATCTTCCATAGAAATGACGCCAATTAAATCTCCACTAGGAGAAACAATTGGTGCCCCGGATATCCTTTTTTGGCGAAAAACTTCCAAAACTTCCTGCATTTTAATTTCAGGAGAGAAACTTATCAGATCACTGGTCATAACCTCATTGACTTTTATCTCATAAGCCAGTTCCTCTACACGAGAAATATTTTCAGCTTCCTGGTCTGATATTATTCGCTTTCTTTGTGGGGGATTGGTAGTCATTGTGATTCTATTCTTTATTCACAACCACATTCTGATTGATCAGATACTGACTTTTCGAGACTTGGTAACCCTGCTTTATACAAACGGCCACATAATTCAAACATACCAAAAGGAGAGGTTATCAATGGAATTTCTTCATCATTCGCCAGATCAATTGTTGATTCCGGAGGTATTTTTCCCCTCACCAGTACCACTGCAGCTACATCTGCCATTTGAGCTGTACGAATAACCTGTGGATTACACAAACCAGTGAGTAATACAGCTCCAGGTTCGATTGAGGCCAAAACATCGCTCATCAAATCGGCACCACATCCGCCTAAAATCACTTCATTTTTATTAAACAAATCCGTTAATACAGTACCATCCACAATATTGACTAAATCGGCTAAATTCATATTCACCTTCATTCCAGTAAAAATCGATATTACTTGATTATTTTACCCTAGAATATGCTTTGTGAAAAATTTCATTAATAATAAGTGTGATATAAAAAACACATAAAAACAATGAGTTTTGACACTCTTCTATTATGATCAATTTAAAAAATTTCACATCTATAAAAGGTTTATGATATTATTTGGACTTGAAAATAAAGAGAGGTTTGGTATGACACAGATAATTTCGTCCGTAAAAGGAACACGAGATTTTTATCCAGAGGATATGGCGATTCGAAACTGGATTTATGGAAAAATGCGGGAAGTTTCTCAATTGTTTGGATATATTGAATATGACGGACCATTTCTGGAAAGAATTGATTTATACGCAGCGAAATCCGGAGAGGAATTGGTAAAAGAACAAGCATTTGTATTTCCGGATCGTGGTGGCGACCTCATCACATTAAGACCAGAATTAACACCATCGCTGGCAAGAATGATTGCTCAAAAACAAAAACAGCTTGTTTTTCCACAACGGTGGTGGTCATTCGGTCCATTTTGGCGTTATGAGCGACCTCAAAAAGGTAGAACCCGTGAATTCTTTCAGTGGAATGTTGACATGCTCGGATCAGATGCAACCGAGAGCGACGCTGAACTGATTGCGGTTTGTGCGACCTTTTTCAAGAAGGTTGGTTTAAATCCTAACCAGGTCAAGATTTTTATTAACAACCGGGAATTGATGGATTTGGTACTTAAAAAGTTGGGAATCCAACCTGATTTAAAAATGTCAGTCTTTCGTCTGATTGATCGCAAAGATAAATTGTCATTCCAACAATGGCAGGAATTTGGACTTTCACTTGGACTGACACAAAGCCAATTTGAAGGATTAAAAGTTGCTCTTAATGATAAGAATCTTTGGAAGGAATCTGAAGATTTGGCATTGATTATGGGCATTCTTGAACGCATGGGCCTTGGAGAGTATGTGACATTTGATCCACAAATTATTCGTGGTCTGGACTATTACACAGGAGTTGTGTTTGAAGCCAGAGATATGGACAAAGAAGGTCGTGCAATTCTTGGCGGTGGTCATTACGGTAACCTGGTAGGTGATGTCGGTGGAGAATTATTGCCAGGTGTAGGATTCGCCATGGGAGATGTAATGCTTAGATTGGTAATGGAAAAATACCAATGCCTTCCTGAATTTGTAAATACCTCCGCAAAAGTATTGGTTACTGTTTTCGACGAAACTTTATATTCAGACTCCCTGGAAATTGCAAATATTTTGAGAAATGCTGAGATTCCGACAATTCTTGTCAATGAGAATCAAAAACTACAAAAACAATTCAAATATGCAGATCGTATTGGTGTGCCTATAGTTTTAGTACTTGGGCCTGAAGAAAAAAATGACAGACAGGTTACTGTAAAGAACCTCAAAACTCGCCAACAGGAAAATGTGCTCATTGAAAATTTAGTTGCATATTTAAAAGATCAGCTTGCATATGATTTAGCTGTGTGATAAAATTCTGGTCACTATGGTGCCTGTAGCTCAACGGCAGAGCGCTTCACTGTGGATGAAGAGGTTGAGGGTTCGAAACCGTCCAGGCACCCCAATAAATTCATGATTTTTTCATGAATTTTCTATTTAAGAAAGCAATTAGTTTACCGGTAAAGCAATGAAGAAAGTTGAACCTTTTCCTGGTGAACTCTTTAACAAACCAATTCTTCCGTGATGGAGTTGGACCAAAGATTTGCTGATCGCTAATCCTAAACCTGAGCCAAATGCTCTGCTATTTTCTGTTGTTGTGGCTTGTTCGAAGGGTTTGAATAATTTCGCTTGATCTGCCTGAGCTATCCCCATACCTGTGTCAGAAATTGTTATCATGACTTCTTGATTTTTACCTAATCCTTTGGCAAGAGAAGTTGAAATTGTAATTTTTCCGTATTCTGTAAATTTCACAGCATTTGAAATGAGGTTCATTAATACCTGCATAATGCGATCCCGATCCACAATAATTTCTGGTAAATCCTCAGAAGTGACAATTTCAAATTTAATAACTTTGTCCTTTACCAGATTTTCAGCTGTTGGAAGTAAAGAATTGATCAGATTGGGGATATTGGTTCTGGTCATTGTCAATTTCATTGTTCCTGCTTCAATTTTGGTGATATCCAAAATATCGTTGACCAGCCTTAATAAATATTGTCCAGCACTGTGAATTGCCGATAAATCTTGTTTTTGGGTCTCATTTATTGGGCCATCTATTCCGGTTAGAATTACCTTAGAAAATCCGATAATTGAATTTAAAGGGGTTCGAAATTCATGGCTCATGTTTGCTAAAAACTGACTTTTAATTCGGTCAATATCGGATATATCTTCAATAAAATTCTGTGAATTTTCATACAATCGAGCATTCTTAACTTCAATCGCAATTTGATCCGCTAATAACTGGTAGTACCGCAAATCTTTCGATTCAAAATCATAGGTTTTACTCGAATGGATATCCAAAACCCCGATTATTTCATCGCCTATTTTTAGGGGCAAGACAAGCTGGGATTTTGTCCATTGTGTTCCTAAACTGGCAAGATCCTCATTCTGATCTGAATTATCCTTTAATATAACAGCCTGTCCTTTTTCAAAAACATCTGAAATGACCAGATAGGAATTTTCTCTTAATCCTGGTGCAAGTTGATCGTTATCATCATAACCTTCATATGAAATAGAAGCTCTATCAAGTAATTTGTTTTCATTATTGCAAACATGAATCGCTACGGACAGAAAACCAAATTTTTCCTGTAGTTGTTTTGCTATATTTTTGATTAATAAATCCAAATCGAGAATGGATGACGTATCGTGTACTATACTGGCTGCAATATTGATTTTATTGTCAAGTTGTGAAAAATCTCTTATTGTTGTTCGATTGGTTAAAAGTATTGATAATTCATTTGTAGCATATTTAAGATGTGAAATTTTTTCTGGATTTATAGTCAACTGTTTATTTGAGATAAGGTTGATGTAACCTGATATCAGATCGCCAAAATAAAGAGGGAAGAAATAACCGCTTTCAATTTTATATTTTTTTAACTCCTCAGTGATTTCATCCTGAAGATTCAAATTAGATAGTTTATCAAAACTATCAATATTTAATTTTATTAGCTCATTTAACAGATCATTGAATTTTGTTGATTTCCAATCATCATAAAGGGTTGACATTTCATTGATTGAATATTCGTTATTTATTTCAAAATATTCGAACGAATTCTGATTTTCTTTTTTTTCAACAACGAATAACGAACAATCACCAACCGAATCCTCATGAATATATTCGGATAAAAACGATACAATCTCACGTGGATTTTGCATTTTGACTAGTTTATTGACCTTTTTGAAAAAAACGTTCTCAAAAATACTTTCACGAGAGTGTTCATGGTCTAATAATTTTTCAATTGAGGTCGTTATGGTCTCTAATAATACATCCACTAAATTTTGCTCCTCTTTTGAAAATTCATGAACATCTGAAGAGCATAAAATAATGGATCCAATTTTTCTTCTTTTCGATTTTAGTGGAATAATACCAAGAGAAGAAATATTCAGTTGAGAAAACAACTGAAGAATTCGGTTGGAAAGATTTGCATTTTTAATAATAGGATAATATGTAGGGAATTCCTGCTGAAATAATGAATTCACGGTATTTCGGTCGAAAGTATGGGTTTGAATTGGGTGATTAAAATCTGGATCTTTTGACCAATTAGCAACCACATCAAAATGTTCTGGGCTGGTTGATTTTGTATCCCCAAATACATACAAAGCACTTTCATTGATATCCAATGAAAAGATATATTTCATCACTATCTGAAGAATTTCGTCTATGGTTGCCGCACAAAAAAGATGGTCTTTAATAATATTGGTCGTTTCAGTCTCTAACAATTGGTTATTTAAATGCATTATTTTTTGTTCAAAGGAAACAACACCGGATAATGTTTCGGAAACTAATCCCAGAAATCGAATTTCATCCACATTCCAATAATGATTTTGGTGCAAATCTTCCAGTACGATTATTCCTGGAATTGGATCATCACTATTTACTGCTAATACAAGAATGGATTTAGCTCCTCTAGTACTCAACCATTCATCAATCTGTCGATCTAGATTATCGTAGTTGACCTGGAAAAACCCTTTTTCAATTAATGTCGGAATAAATTCTTCAAAAAACCCAAAACGGATTTCAGGAGTCAGGTGAGATGGATTGTATCTGTCAACCGAATTCCAATTGGATTGAATTGACCAGGTTTGGGTTTCATCACCAATGTTTGATTGCGCGAAGAAAACACGATCCACATTCGAAGCTTTTCCCATCAATCCCAAAGCTTTATCCAGGTTACCAGTTCCGGATTTGGCTAAAAATTTTACGGCTTGAGAGATAAGTGTTTGGTATTGTTCACGCGTTTCAATTACAGATAGTGCATATTGCATTTCCTGAAACAAGAAAGCATTTTCCAAAGCAGTAGCCATTTTCGAACCAATTGCAGATAGGTATTGCAAATCAACATCAGAAAACCGATTATTTTCCCGTAAATCATATAATAGGATCGCTCCTAAAACACGATTTCCAATACTAATTGGAACGCCTAACATAGAGTTAGGAAAATTTTTGGATCGTGAGGTGATGGTTTTTTTTACTGATGGAGGAATCTGGTCATTTTTTATGATTACCAGGTTTGTTTGAATTATATATTTTAGAACAGAATCAAAATCATCTGCTTCAGAGTAATAACTAATTTCATTTTCTCTTTTTTGAATTGGGTAAATTAAGTTTGCTGTCTGTTTATTTGTTATAC
>JACZIY010000355.1 GCA_014860845.1 Anaerolineaceae bacterium | reverse complement strand
GTGCTTATTGATCGATTACATCGCTGCTTTCATTGACAAACATCATCAAAAAACAATTCTTGTATTCATCACCTTCGCCATTCTTCTCATCAGCTTTGGGATATATGAACAACTGACACCCACTGTCCGGATCGCATGGACAACGGAAAGCGAAGTCGATTCGCTTGGATTCAATCTACTTCGAGAGGATGTGTCTGATCCAGGGAATGGACAAATCATCAACCCGCAACTCATCCTGTCACAGGGATCACCCATTTCAGGTACGAATTACCACTTTATAGATCGGGATGTTCAGCAAGGGAAAACCTTCATTTACCATTTGCAGGAAATCAATAATAATAACGAAATCGTAGAACTGGAATCCATAGAGGTTCGTGTCAATCACCAAGGTCTAATAGAAATCATCATTGCCCTACTCCTGTTTGCCACTTCATTAATAATCCACATTACAAGGCAAAAACCCTATCCAGAGAAACAATCATGACAGGTTTTGAATTTCACCTAGCTGTTGGAGATCATTTTCTTCAAATCAAGATACAGGATGAAAAATTGTTTCAAATGGTAACCCATTGGTATCAGTTCGCCCCCAACCAATCAGTTTCAAGATTAGCTACCATCCAAATCCTGACGACGGAGGATGATTATTCATCGCATCCCATCCAGCCGGAAACCCAATGGGACGATAGTCGTTGCCATTATATCGGTAGAGGTTGCAAGGGGATCGTTGATGATCATGATCCAGCCATTCTTTGTATTAATCCTGATGCAGGTTTTCAGTACATAGAGCTATTTTTCAGAGTGGTGACCGCAATCCGAATTTTCTCAATGGGTGGGTTGTTGGTTCATGCAGCTGGCGTTGTGCGGCATCAATTGGGCTACATATTCACCGGATACTCAGGTGCAGGAAAAACGACAGTTTGCCGATTATCAAAAAAGTTTAATATTTTAAATGACGATATGCTCATTCTCTCGCCGACCGAGTCAGGTTGGCAAATCAGCGCCACCCCCTTCACCAATCCGACCCAGGTACGTCCCGGTTCTGGCAGCGCTCCCTTACAGAAAATCCTGTATTTAGTACAGGATAAAAATCATCAACTGGAAGATGTCCCAAATTCCATAGCGATCGCAAAATTATTAAGCCATGTCCCGGTTATTTCCCATTCTCAGCAGCATTCATCCGCATTGTTGAGTCGCTGTGTAGAAATAATCCAAAAAACAGATGTAAAAGATCTCCATTTTCTCCCTGATGGAGGCTTTTGGGAAATCTTATGACTTAGTGATTTAATTAAATATCCATCCAATAGATAATATTCCGCTCAAGTCCCAATCGCTAAGCATTGGGATTTTTTTATTGGGGATGCTGAGTACAATAGAATCAGATAAAAACGATAGAAAATGTATACAAACTCTTGAATTTTTTCTTTGATACATTACACTCTTACCATGTTCCAGTATTTGTGTAAAATAATTAAAATTTTCAATCCGACATAAAAGCATGGGGGTTTTTGGCAGAGGATTTATGCTGGAGAAGGTGAATATCAGATCGTTTACATTTTCCCTGATTCACCCCTGAAAAGTTTTCTATATAAGGAGGTCCAATCTAAAAATTACTAAATTAAATATATCGTATTTGAAAAATATACCCAATTGTAATTTAGGAGATACTTCGTGATGAAAAGAAAAATAATTTATGCATTTTTGGCTCTTGTATTAGTTTTATCTAATACAGTCACTGTTTTTGCTCAGGATGGTACACCTGATCGATTTGATGGTCGGGAACTCCCTGCAAACATTGAAGCACTTAAATTGGATGCACCGGTTGTGGTTGAAGACCAATTGGATGATGGTCTTGATCGTGCCCTTGTAGGAGTTGTAGGCTCAGGTCGCGTCATCATTCGTCTGTCAGCCGATTCAGGCGCAGAAGCATTCGCAAAGGGATTGGATACTGCCAAAGCGAAAGCAGCAGCGAAAGCCCAACAAGACGCATTCCTAGATACTGTTTTTGCAGCGGATCCCAATGCTCGTGTTTTAGCGCAGGTGCAAACGGTTCTGAACGCGATTTTTGTGGAAGTGGATGCATCCGTTTTGGAAAGTCTGGCAACAGATTCGCGTGTTGTTCGGATTGCTCCGGTTGGTAATTATGAATTAGATCTATCCGAAACTGTACCTTACATTGGTTCAACAGCCGTACAGGCATCCGGTTTTGATGGCAGTGGTATCAAAGTGGCTGTCCTGGATAGCGGTATTGATTATCTGCATGCCGCTTTTGGTGGTTCCGGAGATCCGGCTGAATTTGCTGCCAATGACCCATCTGTGGTAGAACCAGGTACATTCCCAACTGCAAAGGTAGTGGGTGGATATGACTTCGTTGGAAGTGTTTGGCCAAATGGACCAGAAATGCCCGATCCAGATCCATTGGATGATGGAGCCGGTGGCGGCCATGGCACTCATGTTGCCCATATTATTGGTGGTGCAGGTGGTGTAGCCCCAGGTGTAGATTTGTATGCGGTCAAGGTTTGTTCTTCCGTCTCCTCCTCATGTTCAGGAATTGC
>JACZIY010000354.1 GCA_014860845.1 Anaerolineaceae bacterium | reverse complement strand
CTTTAAAGGTATTAATAAATATTAAGATTCGGATATAATTTACTCGAGGTGAGCATTTGAAATCAAATCTCAAAGATCTACCTTCCATATTAATTTCATCAATCCTCATCGCCGCAATTGGCTGGGTCGGTCTTTTCTTTTTATTACAATATACACAACCTTTTCTAGGCCCTAGATGGTTATTTTTCTTTTTATTGACCATGGGTGTTAGTGGGACTGCATTACCGATCGTATATTTCTTAAATATTCGCTTTCCCTATGATCCACCAGCCAACACCTCGGTAATTATCCGTCAAGCCGTTTGGTTTGCAATTTTTATTGATCTGTTAGCCTGGTTACAATTAGGACGTGTGTTGAATTCAATTTTGATTATTGTGATTGCCATCGGAATTATCGTCATTGAAAACCTAATTCGGTTAGTCGAACGCAGCCATTGGCAACCCTCACGCGAACCAAATGAATGAGTTACGCAACTTACCATCCGTCGAAAAAATAGTTCAGTACTCTGAGTCTGAAGAATGGATCAGCAAGTTTGGTCGTGAACAGACTATTCGAGCTATTCGAGAAACATTAGATTATTTCAGATCAGAAATTAAATTTGGAAGAAAAGCACCGGATCAATTAGAAATATCAAGTCAGATTTTTAGAATTCTATCCGATCGTTTCTCTCCAACTCTAATTCCAGTCATTAATGCCACCGGGGTTGTTTTACATACTAATCTTGGTAGAGCACCTTTGAGTCATGAAACCATCCAAGCGATGCAATCCATCGGATCAAATTACAGTACGCTTGAATTCAATTTATCATCGGGTAAACGTGGATCACGTTCTGTACACGCTGAGGAAATCCTAAAGCAACTAACGGGAGCAGAAGCTGCCATAGTTGTCAATAATAATGCTGCCGCAGTTTTACTGGTTTTGAGTGCGATAGCAAAAAGAAAAAATGTGATTATCGCCCGTTCTCAATTAATTGAAATTGGGGGAGGTTTTCGTATTCCGGATGTTATGAAACAATCCGGGGCTAAGTTGAAAGAGGTGGGCACTACTAACAGGGTTAGAGTTTCAGATTATGAAAATGCATTGCAGGAATCTGCTGCTCTGGTCATGCGGGCTCATCATTCCAATTTTAAGATTTTGGGATTCACTCAAGAACCCAACCTGCAGGAAATCGTAGAAATTTCCCATCAATATGGTATCCCTGTCATAGATGATCTCGGTTCAGGGACATTTTTAGATACAACCGAATTCGGTCTCTCCCACGAACCAACGATATTTGATTCCGTCCTGGCGGATGCGGATATCATTTCATTTTCTGGGGATAAATTATTAGGTGGTCCACAGGCAGGAATTATCATTGGAAAAAGTGTTTTTATACAAAAAATCAAAAACCACCCCCTGGCCAGAGCTATTAGACCAGATAAAATTTGTCTGGCTGGCCTAACAGCCACGCTCACACATTATTTAAGAAATGAAGCCATAGAAAAAATTCCTGTCTGGCAAATGATTTCACGAACTACTTCATCATTGGAAACCCAGGCAAAATTCTGGCAACAAAAATTGAAATTCGGTGAAGTATTGCCATCTTTATCTACAATCGGTGGGGGCAGTCTGCCAGAGGAGACGCTTCCAACTTTCGTTTTGGCTGTTCAGCTCCCAAAACCAGATTTGGTTATGAAGAAGTTACGCTCGCTTGATAATCCCATTATTGCCCGACTCGAAGATAATAAAATCCTGTTCGACCCCAGGACAGTATTACCAGACCAGGAGACTGCATTTATCTTGGGTCTTCAAAAAATCTTTGATGGATTCAAAAAAGGATAGATAAATGAAAAATGATATTGATCAATTAATGAAAGAAAACGGCATTGAGGCATTATTGATTGTCGGGCCTGCTCAACATAATCCATCCATGTTTTATCTGACAGGTGGTGGTCATATAACCAATGCGGATTTGATCAAAAAAATTGGCGAAACCCCATTGCTTTTCCATGGTTCGATGGAACGAGAAGAAGCAGCAAGAACTGGCTTAATAACCTGCAGTTATGATCAGTTTTCCTTCTCCGATTATTTAAAGAAAACCAATAATAATCAGATCGATGCCCATGCACTTCGATACCGGGATCTATTTACAAAAGCAGGTGTCGATAAAGGAAAAATTGCTTTGTATGGATCGACAGAAATCGGTGCGAAATTTGCTTGCTTGCAGCGTTTTCAACAGCTATTTCCTGAATTTGAAATAACCGGCCTGGTCCCAGATTCAATCCTATTAACAGCAATGATGATTAAAGATCCTGATGAGATAAATAGAATTAAGAAAATGGGTGTGATCACAACCAACGTGGTTGGAAAAGTAGCTGATTTCCTCTACAATCAAAGAGTAGAAAATGAGACGTTGATTGGCGAAGATAATTCAGCGATAACCATTGGATTGGTGAAGTCAAAAATAAATTATTGGCTGGCAGAAGCTGGGGCTGAAAATCCAGAACAGACAATTTTTGCCATTGGAAGGGACGCTGGAGTACCTCACAGTCAGGGAAATGACTCGGATGTAATTCAACTGGGTAAGACGATTGTTTTCGATATTTTCCCCTGCGAAAAAGGCGGTGGATATTATTATGATTTTACCCGTACCTGGTGCGTTGGCTATGCGCCAAAAGATGTTCAGGAATTATATGATCAAGTTAAATCTGTTTATGACAAGGTGGTTTCAGAATTAACTGAAAACACTCCATTTAAACATTACCAACGCAGAACATGTGATTTATTCGAAGAAATGGGGCATCCCACAATTCTCTCAAACCCACTCACATTGGAAGGCTATGTTCATAGTCTCGGACATGGATTGGGATTACATGTCCATGAAATGCCATTCTCTGGCTTAACAGCAAGTGATGAAGAGACTCTCAAGAAAGGTTCTGTGTTTACGATTGAGCCGGGATTGTATTATCCAGACAGAGGCATGGGTGTAAGATTAGAAGACACATACTATGTCTCTGAAAGCGGTACAATTGAGAAAATGGTTGATTTTCCCATGGATTTGATCATCCCCATCAAATCATAATTTTTATTTTGTCTTATGGATGATTTTATCTCGATTAAATTGGTGGTTTTTTTATGAGTGAACCAAAAATGATTTACCCGGCAGCCAGAATCCTGGCAATCGAAACATCCTGTGATGAGACCGCAGCTGCTGTTCTTGAAAACGGACGTGTTTTATTATCATCAGTTGTTGCATCTCAAATAGATCTTCATCAACAATATGGTGGTGTTTTTCCTGAAGTTGCTTCACGACAACACATCATCACAATTTACGATGTTGTTGAGCAAGCACTTCAGCAGGCTTACCTGAGTCTGGATAATAT
>JACZIY010000353.1 GCA_014860845.1 Anaerolineaceae bacterium | reverse complement strand
ACCTGATCGGGATGAAAATCAAAATGGCAGAGCTGATTGACTTCGGGAATTTGACCTACAATAGCGACCAATTTAGCTTTGATTTCAGGAGACAGATTGGGTACCCGGACAATATCAGAAAACCAGCGATCCCGATACGATGGCATTCCTTCCAAAGGAATCTGATGAATGGCGAAGTGTAGTTCAGCCAGTTGATGGCTGAGTTTCTTCACCTGCCAGGGTTTTGTAACCAGCAATTGCAGCATAGTGGGTCCGGCAACGTGCTCATAAACGATGCCATGTCGGTTTTCATGATGGGTCAACTCAAATACTTGTGGAACAGGTACACCTGCTTGATGGGCTAGCCTGGTAATCTCGTGTTCCTTCTGTACGGATCTAGGCGAAACCCAATCATAGAACAACTTCAATACCTGATTTTCAGCCCAGGTATATACCTCGGCCGTGCGACCGCGTGCAATAACTTTTCCAAGTTTCATCTGTGATTCCATTTCAGATTTTGAATATAGACCAGGATCTAATTAAACCAAAATCGATCGGGAGTCTGAATTGCTGATGGCACACGATTTCAAGGATATTAGAACCCCTTAATTGCCGTCAACGAATTTGAAACGAATAAACGAATTGAGACTCTCGAATGATGTGGAATTTTGAATTCATTCTTTACAAAGAAACTCAATTCATGTGTTGCTAACAACTCAACAACTAGTATGTTAATAAGAGTATTGTTGCCAGGAAAATAATCCTAGATAATATTGAAAGGGGATCCGGCAGACCGATCACACCTAGGTACAAGATACCGTTGTTGAGCTAGGTCGCCGGATCCATACACTTTCATGCCCGAACAGTTGCTTGGACCTAGAGTCCGAATCTCGCTAGTGTGGGCAAATTGATTGTAGCATATGGAGATTTGAAAATGAATAAGGTTACTGAAACTATTGTTGGAATTGATATCTCTAAAAACAAGCTGGACATTCAAATTCAAGAGGATGGTCAATATTACACCTGTGGAAATGATATTATCGATATCGGAAAACTGGTAGAAAAGCTGAGTAAAATTCAACCTGTGTTGATCGTGCTAGAAGCAACCGGTGGCTACGAAAAAGGATTGGTGTCTGCACTCATCGAGGCAAAATTACCAGTGGCAATGGTTACTCCTTCGTGGGTGCGTTATTTTGTCAGGTCAACCGGCAAATTAGCTAAAACCGACAAAATTGATGCAAAGATGCTGGTACAATACGGCCGAGCCAACCATCCACCAGTTATGATTGTTCGTTCGGAACTTCAGGAGCGCCTGTCAGTGCTCATGGCACGACGTAGCCAGGTTTCTCTGGCGTTGATCAGTGAGAAAAATCATTTATCCACCATTTCTTATCCTGATGTAAAAGTGCTAATTGAAGCTAGCATTGAAAATCTTGAACAACAAATCATGCAGTTGGAAGAGATGATCGCTGAGATTATTGACCAAAGCCCAGAACTAAAGAAGAATGAAAAAATTATTTGCAGTGTTCCTGGTGCTGGAAAAATTACTGCTGCTATTCTGTTGGCTGATTTGCCTGAGCTTGGTACCCTTGATCATAAGAAAATCGCAGCATTGGTTGGTGTTGCTCCGTACAATCGTGATAGTGGTTATTACCGTGGCAAACGACGCATAAAAGGAGGGCGTCAATCTATCCGTAAAGTGCTGTACATGGCTGCCATGACTGCCATGAGGTGGAACCCTGTGATCAAAGAATTCTATGAGCGACTTTTAGCTCGAGGAAAAGTAAAAAACGTGGCAATTGTTGCATGTATGCATAAACTTCTCACGTTTATTAATGCAATGGTGCGAGCTCAAACGTTTTGGAAACCTGTTTTTTCCTCTTGACTTTTAACACAGTTGCTCAACAGCTCAACAGCTAATCAGCTATTTCTTCCACCATTTTCAACATCAAACGGCGAGCGTGTTTCTGCTCAAATACCAGCGCAAACCAGACCTTTGTCAATCCGTCTACCAGATAAGCTTTTTCCAATGGACCCAGATACACCGGCCGCAAACCAACATCTGCAATTAACTTCTCGGTGATGGGTCGTGCACCAC
>JACZIY010000041.1 GCA_014860845.1 Anaerolineaceae bacterium | reverse complement strand
ACCCATGCGAATACAGCTGCCTAGAATGACAGCCTGGTAATCTTTTGGATCCGGTTTGGACTTTACATTGATCACATCCACGCTGAAACCTCGTGCGCTCAGGTGCTCTCCAATTTTGGCAGCGATTTCAGCGGTGGAACCGGCTTTGGTGGCATAAGCTACAAGAATACGATTTGACATGTTACTTTCCTTTCCGTAATTAAGCTCGGGTGTTTCAACTTTTGGCGATCGCGATGCCAATGCGCCAAACCCACAACAAGTAAGGCTCCCTGCAGTCACCACAACACCAGAAACTTTTAGAAATTCACGTCGAGTATAAGATTTCTTTGTCATTTTTTTTTCTTTCAAACCAGGACCTGTTCAACAGGTTTTCTTATCGATTTGGGCATTGCCGGGGCATATCCAAAACGCACCAATAGCTGCGAGTAACGCTCACCCAGGTTCATGGCACTCTGGAATTGGGGGCGAATATCAGGTACTTCAATGGGTTGATTCAACAAAGCTGATTTGATATTCAATGAGGTCATCATTAACGTCAAGCGTTCATACACCTGCCCTGTACGAACCCAGGAAGATTTATCGTCATTTTCAGATGCAATATTCACCACACCTGAAGAACTACGTAGCTTTTTCGCATCCGCATCCGCCTGCTGTTGCGGTTTGGTCCCGGAAACGAACATTTTTCCAAGCCAAGCCGGCACTTCAGGATTACCAGAGCAGACCGAATACAAGCCATCGAGCGAATTCAGAATCTCACGTCGATTGAAACGCAGCCAGAAGATCAGTTCTTCAATGAAAGCAGGGTTTCCGTACTGAGCCAGGTTTCCTTGATTAACGTATTCCGCAACACGCTCAATCCCGACTGGGTCGCTGACAAAATGGAGAGAGACACCAGGTTCCAATGGAAGTTCCTGCAACTGATTAATTTCTGATGCTTTGATTATCTGACCATCGAATTCTCCACGGGTAGTCTGTCGCTCGGGGATGGCATCAAATAAAGGACTGACCTGGGGAGGGTCAGCTTGCAGGCTGACTGTAATTAAGTCCTTATTATCGGGATAACTTAATTCAGGCGCGAATCCGATCGCTCGAGCGGTGATCAGTAGATTCTCCAATGCACAACCCAGACTGATCCACAGTTCACGGTCATTGGGGTCAACCACCGGTAACCGGCGGTTATAATCCGGCAGGATTTCAATCGAATGATCTTTGATGGAAAATTTCCATGGCTGCGTGTTGTGACCATTGGCAGCCAGCGTGGCATATCTGACAAGTTCGATCATTTGATCAGATTGATTGTTGTCAAATTTCTGCTTGTTCTGACTGACCTGTTCTTTATAATCTAACCAGGGTGTATATGTGTGTAGCATGTGTCCTCCTGCTGCAACCACGCTGGTTGCCCCAAAAATTTTTAGAAAATCTCTACGGCTCAGGTTAGAAAAATTGTTTGTTTTCATACGTTACTCCTCCTGTCGAACCAGCGTCAAAGTCAAACCCAGATCGCGAATACAAATGAGAATACCAAACAAGGCTGCCTGGTCGATGATGGGACCACGTAGTATTGTTTCACCATTGTTACTATATTCGATCTGGAAGTCTTCAAACCAGACCGAGGCGTTCTTACCCAGGTGACCTTTTACTCTGATTTCATAATTATTAATTGGATTTTGTGTTTTCATAACTCAAATATAGCGGAAATGAAATCACATTGGATCACCCGAAAGTGGTTTTTTAAAAAAGATTATCGCCTAACACCAAAGTGTTAAGCGATTGGAAAGATAGCTACCGGTTTAAAATAATCCTAATCTGCGTGCTTCGATAATTGCCTGAGAACGGCGCCGGACGCCCAGCTTACCGTAGAGATTATTGACATGGCGTTTGACGGTATCAATTGCGATAAAGAGTTCATCAGCGATCTCCTGGTTTGATTTACCCGCACAGATCAATTGCAAGACTTCAAGTTCACGTTCACTCAACGGTTCAATCAAAGCCTGCTTCGGTGAGGACTTGATTAATAACTCTTTTCTGGTCTGAGAAATCATGTCGTTGAGGAAGTGATTGCGAATGGTTTCAGCGATTTGTTCAGCTATGTGTAAATCATCCTGAGCCTGGATTGCCTTACCCTGTGCATGATGCAAACGAGCAGCAATCAGATAACCCTGTGCCAGATAAAATACGTGGCCGCTCTTTCGAGCCGTATCCAATCCAGTTTGTAGAAGACTTTCTGCTTCGTCGAAAGATTTTTTCAGCCTCAGTACATCTACCAGAGATAATTGAATCAAACAGAATGCAGGATAATCCGTATATTCGGGTTGATTTGTAAGCGCAAGCTCATGACGACATATTTTTTCAGCCTGATCAATTTTTCCTTGCAGAAGGCTGATTCGCACATATTCCATGGTCGTATGAGCTAAAGCTAAAAAATTGCCACATCGTCGGGCATGGGGACTGACCAGGCTCAAATAATATTCCGCATTTTCTAAATCGTTTACAGTAACATAGGTATAACCCAACTGTGAATAGCACGCTGTAAAGCCCATATCGACAATCGTTTGCCCAAGCGTTTTTCCTAATTCATTGATTGTAGGTATGAGCAGCTCGATTTCTTTCATCGCTGAATCTGCATTACCATGATGCCGATCAATAATGGCTTGCAGTAAAATCACCTGTTGTCTGATAATGTTATATTCGGGGTGTTCTTTCGGTAGTGTTCCTAATGCGACCATTTGCTCAAATACATGTATGATGTCATCCAGAAACAAAGCAATACGATCATAATCTCCGCGTGTGAACAGTGTCCAGCAAACCGCTACACCTAACGGTGGGGAATTGCGAATAAAGTCGTTTGGTAAAGTTTCAAGCCATTGCACAGCAGTATCCAACCGGCCTTGATGGTAGATTTTCCTCCAGTTATTCAGAACCAGCTGGCTGACATATGAATAATCAGGTATTGCAAATGCGTGTCGTAAGGCTTCTTCAGGGTAATTATTCGTCTGGTACCATTGCGCAGCCCGACGATGTAAGATTGGCAAATCGTTTGCTCGTGTGCGTCGCAAGTAACTTTTAAGAAATTCTGCAAACAAGTGATGATAACGGTACCAGTATTGTTCATCATCCAAAGGGATTACAAAAAGATTGCGGTGTTGCAATTCAGGCAGAATATTACCACTATCGTTCGTTTCTGTTACTGCATTGCATAGAGGGGCAGACATTCTCTCCAGGATCGAAGTTTCCACCAAAAATCGCTGCATGGCTTCCGGTTGACGGTGTAAGACTTCTTCCACCAGATATTCCAGGATATATTGTTGGTTTCCGGTAAACGCTTGAATAAAAGTATGAGCATTTTCATTACCTTGTAACGAAAGTGCAGCCAGCTTCAATCCGGCTATCCAACCCTCCGTGCGTGATTCGAGTGCCTGTATATCAGCTGCATTCAGTCCAAGATCCATCAAATTGTTGAGAAACTCCATGATTTCAACAGAATTAAACCGCAAATCCGCAATACGAATTTCTGTTAGTTTTCCGCGCACACGCAAACGGCTGATTGGTAACCTAGGGTCAGCACGCGTGGCAATGATCAGATGCAAAGAAGGTGGTAAATGCTCAAGCAGAAAAAGCAACCCTTCATAAATTGCCTTACTTGAAATTACATGAAAATCATCAAGGACAACAATAACTTTATCATCCAGCGTGGTTAGGTCGTTTACCAACTCAGTCAAAATAACCTGATAATCTTTGTCCTGGGCAGATTCCAATATCTGCAATGCTTTCTGGCCCGATGGTTTTGAAGCTGTTTGTAGGGCAGCTATAAAGTACTTCCAAAAACGCAATTCATTATTATCCTGCTCATCCAGAGCTAACCATGCAACCTGGCCTTGAAAGTCTGAGATCCATTCTGCCAGCAGAGTTGTTTTCCCATAACCAGCCGGTGCAGAAACAAGCGTCAAACAATGTCCAGCATCCAAACCTGCAGTCACTTGCTCAAGAAGATGTGGGCGGTGAATGACGTCAGACGGAATGGACGGGATAAAGAGTTTGGTTGTGAGAATTGAAAAAACCATAATAGTTAACAGCCAGGTTTCATTAATTGGGTTATGGCAAGAAACTAATTATAGAAGATGTTGGGTTTCATTACCAGTAGGATTCATAGGAAATAAAGATCAATTTATGACAGATCTATAATTTATTTTATTTTAACTTTAGGCATAAAAATAAATAGTGGGTAGTTTTTGTTCGAAGTAACTTGACTTAAATCTTCCTGGAATTCACAATCGTGCCGTGATCGGGCAGACTGCGCCTCTCTTCGCCGGCATCCAGCGAAACGTAAGGCATGCTCCAGCGGAAGATCCACTTGGAATCTTCCGGCGTGACATTCACGCAGCCATGCGAACGTGGTTCTCCAAAAGCGTTGTGCCAGAAAGCCCCGTGAATGGCGATGCCACCCTGAATATAGACGCACCACGGAACTGCCGGGGTGGAATAACCGCTGCCACCTTCTTCTTCTCCGGAAGTCATATTCTTCGAAATAATCTTCCAGTGTGTCAACAAGGTGCCAGGCGGGGTGGAATAATCGACTTCTTCTCCGGTCGAATCCAATGTGTATTGAATACCTGTGGACACCCGGCAGTAATAAACTTCGCGGTTGCCTTCAAAACAGGAGAGTGTCTGGTAATCCAGGTTAAGGGTCATGGTTTTTTCGACCGGATCGACGTCCGGGCTGATGGTGGAGACATCCTCATCGGTTAATACTTTGAAACCAGCTCCATCCCCCCAGAAGTATTCACCATATGTACCACCATACCCATAGCCACGCCCATTGGCATCTTCATTCCAGCGATATTCGACAAAGCCATTGCTGCTGCGAATGCGATCCATCCAGACCACCTGGCCATAATAAAGACGTGGAGGAAAGTTATAATTCAAGTGATCCAGCAACCAGGGAGATGCGAGGGTGCCTTCATGCGTCAGATCTACATACGGCACGGTCACTTCTGCCCAGAAACCACTCTTGCCAGCTGGAATTTCAGTGATGGGTGTGTTGGGGATGTTGCGGGTGGGCTGCAAAACCGAGCCATAGACATATCCCAGTGGTGTCTCCACATATTTCTGGTTGGATAGCCCACCAATGACATTGCCAACGACTTCCTGATTCCATTCCAACAGCGTGTCCGCTGCCAGGTTTTGAAGGACATTATCCGTCCCACCAGCATTGGTAGGCTTGCTGCGCAGATAGATCCCCGGATCGGTCACCCGCCCGATGATCTCGCTAGTCGGGAATTGTGCCAGGTGTTTTGGCATCGCCAGATACTCCAGTGGAGACAACCGCATCGGACGGAATGCCAGGGTTCCCAGCCCAATACCGGCTATTTTCAAAAAATCACGTCGTGATAAGTATCTTTTCAACATCCTCCACATTATAACGCAACTGATTGAGAAGCGACGAAAGAGTGTACAAATCAGTCAGCCTAAATCCTGATCAAATCCAGCTGGACATATACAGAATCACCCCGCCTTCATTATAATAATCAGGCAATCCCTTGAATTTTTAATCCCAAAATCATCGATTTACAGGAAATGACCATGATCAGACCCATCGAAACCAGAGACATTCAACGCTTGTGCGATATTTATAACCATTACATTCTTACCACCAACGCCTCCTTCGAAATCGATCCCGTCCCGGTGGAGGAGATGGAGAGCAGAGTAGCTGAGTTCACCCGTGTGTTTCCCTATCTGGTATATGAGGAAGATGGAGAGGTGCTGGGATTCTGCTATGCTTCCAAATGGCGACCACGCCTTGCCTATCGCTACACAGCCGAAGTTACCATTTATCTGGATAAAGAACACCTCGGTCAGGGTATTGGTAAACAGCTCTACGAAGAACTTTTTGACCGCCTACAGGCACTGGGATTCCATTCACTGATTGCCGCCATCGCTCTGCCCAATGAAAAAAGCCAGGCATTACATGAAAGTCTTGGATTCAAGCAGGTCGCTCACTTCAAAGATTTGGGGTACAAGCTGGATCAATGGATTGATGTGGGCTACTGGCAGAAAATGTTGTGATCAATATTTTCTTTATGGGATAGGAAAAAGAAAACCGAAAGGAGAAAAATGAAACTGGAAGAGATCGCAATTTTTACAGATCAAGTGAAAGCGACTACAGCGTTCTACCTGACACTTGGCGGCAAAATCGTTTATCAGAACGAAGGCATGGCAATTGTTGCCTTTGATAATGTAAAGATGTTGATTCATGCACGCTATGAGCCCGGTGAAAATGATCTACCCTGCGAGAACCATATCGCTTTTGGTACACCAAATGTAGATGAGGAAATCAAACGGTTAACCAGCCAGGGGGTTACTATAGATTATGAACCCGAAAATTATGATTGGGGACGATCCGCTTATCTTCGTGACCCGAATGGCATGCTGGTGGAATTGGCACAGCTGGAAGAACAAAAATAACCGGTAAGATTGGAGGATTAATGGACCATCTCAACCAGAATTCCTGTTTTACCATTGCTGCATTTGCTGTCATATTTGATGAATTAGATCGTGTCTTATTATGTCACCGGAGAGACATGGATAAGTGGAATCTGCCCGGAGGCGGTGTGGAAAGAGGAGAAATACCCACAGAGGCGGTCATCCGCGAGGTGAGGGAAGAAACAGGTCTGGAAGTTGTCGTTGAAAAATTGACCGGCATCTATGGCAAACAGTACAAAGACGAATTGGTGTTTACATTCATCTGTCGAATCATTGGCGGAGAACTGACCACAACCTCTGAGTGCAGCGAAAATCAATACTTTGCCCTTGATGACCTTCCACAAAATACCATCCAGAAGCAT
>JACZIY010000040.1 GCA_014860845.1 Anaerolineaceae bacterium | reverse complement strand
TGGTTCAATTTATTTCAATGGTGAAGATGTGACCAACCCAAAGCGTAAAGAGCTATGGAAATTACGTGAAAATATGAAGATCATATTCCAGGATCCGTACTCTTCTCTCAATCCCAGGATGACCGTCGAACAGACGATCATGGAGCCTCTGATCATTTCAAATCGTTTTACCAGGAATGAGAGGGAGGATGAAACAGAACGTTTGATGAACATGGTTGGAATCGACCAACGCTTGCGCCAGTCCTACCCGCACGAATTGGATGGCGGACGACGTCAACGAGTCGGCATTGCCCGTGCCCTGGCCCTGAACCCAAAGTTCATCGTTTGTGATGAGCCAGTTTCTGCATTGGATGTTTCGATCCAGGCTCAGGTGCTCAATCTACTGCAAGATCTTCAGAGTGAGTTTGGTCTAACATACATGTTCGTCACCCACGACCTGTCAGTGGTTCGTCATATTTCACATGACATTTGTGTCATGTACCTGGGACAATTGGTTGAGACAAGCCCTTCCAAGAAATTATTTGAAATGCCGTTGCATCCATACACACAAGCCCTTATTTCTGCAGTGCCCAGTATTGACATTCACCGCAAGAGGACACCAATTCTACTCGAAGGTGAAATATCTTCTCCCCTACATCCAAAACCACACTGTCGTTTTGCCAAAAGGTGCCCCCATATGTGCAAGGAATGTCTCACCCCCCAAAAATTGGAAGAGATCATGCCAAACCATTTTGTAGCTTGCTGCCGGGTGAGAGAAATCAATAATATGTAGATGTACAACTAAAGGAAACTTTGTCTGATGATGAAAATGGTTTAACAAGAATTAGCCAATTAGTAGAATGAATTACCAAGTTTGATTCAGACACCAGAATCGCTTTTTACTCTAAAAATTGCTATAACCAAACCGTTTTCCAGGTGAAGAATAGGAGTAATAATGGCAATTAATAAAGTAATCACAAAATTCGGTACTGTCACAGGTATTTCTGAAAATGATTACACGTTGTTTAAAAGCGTTCCTTACGCAGCACCACCCTTAGGAAATTTGCGATTCTCTGCCCCGATAGACCCCCAGCCATGGACAGGAGAGAAATCCTGTACTGAGTGGCCTTCCCCTAGTGTGCAGCAGCATCGCGAATGGCCACCTCGCGAAAATGCTCCAGTTTATTGGGAAGGAAGTGAAGATTGCCTATACCTCAATATTTGGACTCCAGCCCAAACTTCAGAGGAGAAATTGCCGGTTGTTTTCTGGATTCACGGTGGTGGATTTTTCACAGGGAGTAGTTATCAAACCTGGTTTGATGGTGCTGCATGGAGTAAACGTGGAGTCATATTGGTAACGGTTGGTTACCGAATGAACGCGTTGGGATTTTTAGGTTTGAAAGAACTGGCGGACCGTGATGAACGAGGATCGGCGGGAAATTACGGGGTTATGGATATTTTCAAAGCCTTGCAATGGGTCAACGAGAATATCTCAGCCTTTGGTGGTGACCCCAATAATGTCACAATAGCCGGACAGTCCTCCGGATCCATGGCAACTCGCTGGCTTCTGGGTTGTGGTCCTGCTAAAGGGCTCTTTCATCACGCCATCGCCCAGTCTGGCGGCGGTACCTGGGACATTGACCCCATCCTCCCATTTGAAGAAAAATGCGCGTATTCTCAAAAAGTACTGGAAATGGTAGGTTGGACTCTCGAAGATGTGCTGACCAGGGATGCTTACGAGGTATGTGAGACCCTGGATTCTGTTGTTACTGAACTGGGTTTGCCACAAAAATCACTTAGAGCCAGATTATTCCAACCCTCTGTAGATAACTGGCTGATCACGGATTATTATGGAAAGCTAATTTTCGAAGGTGCTTCAGCGGATGTAGATATTATGGTTGGCAGCATTCGGGATGAGTGGCAAAATTACAATTGCCAGGTATTAAACAGAATCGATGGTTGGGAATATGAATTCGCCATGGCGCACGGTATTGCCTGGGCACGAAGAAATAATATGCTGGGTAGAAAGCCTGTTTATACTTACTTTTTTGACCATGATATTCCCGATGAAAATGGAAATCCCACCAAACCAATGCACAACAGCGAGATGCCGTACACATTCGGTACTTACGAAAAATTTCCAAATAAGTGGACAGAATACGACCATAGAATATCGGAAACGACAGTGGATTATTGGACAAGTTTTGCCAAAACAGGTGATCCCAATACTCCTGGACGAGCAATCTGGCTACCCTACACACCTGCACATCCCGTCACTATGACTTTCACCAATGATGGATGGGGAGGCGTACACCTGGATGGCAGAGAACGACTTGATAAAGTTGTGAAATTCCTGCTGGAAAAACCAGGATTAATTGATAGACCATTTCAAAGATGAAAGACTAAGCCTTCGAGCTAACAAATATCCGCAGAACTTCTTTAATTTACTTTTAGGAGAAAATTATTGTGAATTTCAGTTGCCCAACATGGTTCTGATTTATAAGTTGGGCAACTATTGATTCTTCTTTTAAGAATATTCACCTTATATT
>JACZIY010000352.1 GCA_014860845.1 Anaerolineaceae bacterium | reverse complement strand
GGAAAAGGAAAAACTGAATGGGAAACATAAGCCAGGCAAAACATTCAACCATCAAAATGATGCCTAAAAATTTAGGAAGGTACCCCGACTTGAAAACTAAATACCCAAGTGGGAAAAGCCAGGCAGCAAAAAATGGCTGGGAGATGATATGCCCAATCTTGTATAAATTTACAGAATGCATTGCCATCTCCTGGAGTTGATCTGCCGTGAATACCATCAAATATTCAGCTTTGCTTACTATGAGCCAACCTGAAAATAACTGAAGGAAACTAAAGCACTCAGCCGCAACACCAACCAGGTTTAATAACAAGAACAATATTGCGAGGCTCTGATTAACGGGTTTCAAAAGTACATATAAAGCCCAGGCTGTCAAAAGGAACAACAACGCCGATAATACATTCATCATGAATCCGAGGCGGAATAGTCCTTCATTAGACTTCATCACGTTGATTATTTCTGCTGCATCTCCAAAACCGAGTTGAGCAAACATCTGGGCGAGGATAGGAGTCAAAATGTAAATGAGATAGAATAAACCTGCGATCCTTGCTGTCTTTTTTAATGTCCCGAAGGGATTTTCATTTGTTGAAATCATTTTTATTTTCCTTTTTTTGAATGATTGTTAAGAACATCTTGCGATGAAACCGGACAAACCGAGATTAGCGGCACCCCTAAATCTCGAAATCTTTTAAGCAGCCCATGCAGAGCAGCCTGGTCTACCACCAGACCAGTAAGTAGTGTTTCGCCGTTCCCTTCCAGGGTGATGGTTAAGCCTTCGAACCAGTCTGTCCATTGAGGGTCCAGATGACCCTTGATCCTGATCTTATAGACAGTGGGTTGACTTGGATTTATTTTTGAATTATTTTCGTTTGACAACTCTCTACTCCTTTTGTCGCTAGTTTTTAAAAAGTCCATTCCACTTGCTCAAGATACAAATATCATATCGGCAGCATGGTGTTGTCGAATAGACACTTTGGTGTGTTGCAAAGTGTTGTTTATGAGAAACTTGATGCATTTTTTTTTGCTTATCATTGGACGGTGATCTTAGGCAACTCAAAAACTTCCTTAATCAATTTGATGAATTATTCCTAACATCTACCCGCGAATACTCACTATTATTGTGAGTCAGTCTTTTCGGTCCATATATGCACAGCACAATTAGTGCGATTAACACATAAGGCAAATACTCCAGCCAGTTATATAGAGGAGAGCGGGTTACCCCGGAAGACACCACCTGAGCAGCGCATGTATAAAGCCAGTGAAGCAGGATCGCTGACCAGAGACTGTGTTGGGTATTGTTGTAAAGCCATGTATAAAAAAGTGAATTGGCACTCATGCCTACCAAGAAGCCAATGAACGGGATTCCCAATTCATGCTGCGAGGTTCCGACCATCATAAACAAGGGTAAATGCCACAATCCCCAAATCACTCCGACGATCACTGATGAGGTCAATGCATTCCACCTCGTTTGGAGACGTGGGAGTGCATATCCGCGCCAACCGATTTCTTCAGACAATGGACCGAGGATCAAAAGCGGTAGAAAACTGCCCAACTGCGTCAAAAAAAGAGTCCCGTCGAAAGTATTGCCGAGGAGTCTGTTAATTATCAGCTGCCCTGCCGTTCCAGCAATAACGATCAGAAAAGTGAACATGTACCAGCGCCAGCCAAGCCTAAATTGAATGATGCGCTGACCTAATTTACGTAATCCAGACAACCCTTCCTCTTTCCAGGTCAGAAAAATCCCCAACATGGAGGGTACAAAACCTCCGGTAATAAATAACGCGACCGCCCACGCGGGACCTTTAACATCGCTCACGAAACTAATGGTTGGGATCTTCAAAAGGGCGATAGGTCCCCAGAAAAT
>JACZIY010000005.1 GCA_014860845.1 Anaerolineaceae bacterium | reverse complement strand
AGCATCTGAAGATATGGATAAGACCCTGGAAATCATTGGCTCTTATCTTCCTGAGAATGCAAATTACACGATTGAAACTTTCCCTCCTCTTTCACCAGCTTGGACCTGGTACGTTCCGGAACGGTATGAGGTGAAGAATGCTTATCTTGAGACAGAAGATGGTGAAAAAATTGTCGATTTTCATGATAATTATTTGCATTTAGTGTCCTATTCACTGTCAGTGGATAAAATATTAAACTGGGAAGAATTAGAACCACATCTTTACTTTAACGAGAATCTTCCCCACACCATTCCCTGGAACTTTAAATATTACGAAAGGGATTGGGGATTTTGTTTATCCAAAAACCAATTTGATCGATTATCTAGAGACAAACGCTACCATGCTGTCATTGATGTAGAATTTGTCACGGATCCGGACAAAGGCTTTAAAGTCGCTACCGCTTTCGTTCATCCCAAAGGAGGACCTAATCCTGAGGCGGGTGAAATCTTCATCATGGCGCACACCTGCCATCCTAATCAAGCTAACGATGATGCTGCCGGCGTGGTAACAGCGATAGAAATAGCCAGGCAATTGTGTATGAATCCACTTCCTGCCGGTTCCATGAGTGTGCGCTTTTGGTTTGGTCCAGAAACCATTGGCACCATCACCTACCTTGCGAACCATGAAGAAATGATCCCTGACATTCGGGCAGGCATATTTATAGAAATGACTGGCAATGACAATACCCTGGCGTTACAAAGATCTCGCCAGAATGAAACCTTGATTGACAGGATTGGTCATCATGTCTTAACAAATAATAATTGCAAATTCCGGGAGGGTTCATTTGCGGAGATCATCGCCAACGACGAACGCGTTTTAAATGGACCTGGAATCAACGTACCAACCATATCCCTTACCCGGTACCCTTATCCTGAATATCATACGTCCGACGATAATTTATCCATCATCCATGAAGAAAAATTAATCGAAGCCTCAAAAATGATTGAAGAAATCATCCGAATATATGCAACCAATTATTTCCCTGTCAGGAAATTTCGTGGTCCGGTTTTCCTTTCAGGATACGGATTATTTGTGGATTGGCAGGATGACTGGGAATTGAACCGAAATATTGAAAAAATCATGATGCGGTTTGAGGGAGAGCAAACGGTTTTCGATATCGTGGAAGAGTTGGATCTGGATTACTGGGATACACGCAAATATATCGAAAAATTCAAAAAGAATAATCTGATTGATGTCGTTCCTATTCCCAAAGTAGCTGAGGAGAAATAATCCAACATCTGTTAAAGTTATTTTATTTCTCAACTTTGCCGTTGCTTTTCTTTATCCTTTACGGGAGAGGAGAGCAAGAGTATAATCCAAACCACTGCGGGGCGTGGCTCAGCCCGGATAGAGTGCACGGTTCGGGTCCGTGAGGTCGGCGGTTCAAATCCGCCCGCCCCGACAAAAAAAGTTGATTCACTCAATCAACTTTTTTATTTAACAAATATTGGAAAAAAGATTGAATGATCAAACTTCTGTATATTTAAGATCCACAAAACTCTCCGCCAGTTTCACCATCTGGTACACATCCTCAAAATTCGAAACCAGACCCAAAGACACTCGCACAGCCCCGGTGCTTTTTTCTGCCAGACAACTGCGAAAATCCTGATATTCAAAATTCGTTTTGATGGCAAAACAGGAAGTCAACTCATCTGCAGACAGACCCAATGCCATTTCCCCATCACCTGGATTACAAAAACAGCCTGTTCTTAAGGAAATCCCCATTTCGTTCGCCCGGGCTTCCACCCGTAAATGATCGATAAAATGTCCACCTGGATCATAAAAATTCATAGCAATGGTCCCACCCCGGTTTTCCATGCTGGCTGGACCATAAATACTGATCAGATCCTTGCCATTGTTGTGACGAATGCTGGTGAGTTTTTTAATTAACCAGCCAGTCAAATCAACAACCCGATGATGAATCATTTCATATCCAATGGTGGAGATATGATTCAGCCCAATTTCTATGGCAGGTAAACTTAAATAATTTAATGTTCCATCCTCAAACCCTTCAGCCCCCTGATGCAGATAGAAGCGATCCCCTTTCACCGATGCAACCGTAATAGTACCACCAGCAAACCACGGTCGCTGTAACTTACTCAAAGCATCTCTACGTGCCAACAAAAGACCCACCCCGGTTGGATACCCAAAAATCTTGTAAAAGGACAATGTAACAAAATCCGGATGGTATTGTTGCAGATCGAGTTGATTGGTGGGTACATAAGCAGCAGCATCCAATAAGACATCCCACCCAGCTTCTTTGGCAATATTTATCCATTCCAGTGAATGTTGCACACCGGAGAAATTGGATTGTGCGGGGTATGCAAATAAACTGTGGGCAACCGGATCTTTTTGTTTCAATTGACATCGCAAATCTTCCTGATCCATTTGTAAATCGGGGAGTAAAACTGGAATGTAATTGATTTTTGCACTTTTCGAGCGAGCAAATTCTCGGATGCCATTCACCGAGTTATGATTATCATAAGTCAAAAGGTAATGACTATTGGCTGAAAATGGATAGGATTCCCCTACTAATTTCAGTGCTCCACTGGCATTATGGGTGAATATACAAATATACTCCTTTGGATCAGCATTGAAGAATCCCAGAACTGTCTCTCTGGTTTTCTCCACCAACCTGGTCATCGTTAAGGAAGTTGGATTGCTGGAATGTGGATTTCCAAAAACGTTCTCCTGTAACATTTGATGATGTTTCATAACCTGCGATTGTGCGTACAAACCCGCTCCTGTGAAATCCAGGTAGGTGTGGCCTTGTTGATCCAGATTGGGATAGTCATCCTTCCGAATTTTATCCAGAACAGAAGTCTTTTGAAAATTTGGGTAATCGGTTAAAAACTTTTGCTTCTCTTCTTCAAGTGATAATAAAATATCGGTATTGTTGACAGGGATTGGTTGAGAATTTACTTTTGAATCCATTATGACCTCAGAAGGAAATTTGCTTTGATTTATTATAATCTTTGTTGATTGTACAGTTTGTCAATTTTGGATTTTCGCATATCGGTGTTAAAATCACTGGGTGATGAATAATATTATGTACCCTTTGCTTTTAGAACCAACGATAAAGAATTATGTGTGGGGAGGTCAGAATTTCTCCCATTTTTTGCACAATAATCTTGATCCACCTCAACCAGTCGCAGAAATCTGGGCGATCTATAACCATAACAGAATTAGTAACGGGTATCTGTCAGGAAAAACACTCCAGGATTTGGTCAGAAATTTTGGAATTGCTCTTTTAGGCAACTTTTACAAATCAAACTCTTTTGAGAATTTTCCACTCTTAATTAAATTGTTGGATAGTCAGCAATGGTTATCTGTGCAGGTTCATCCGAATGACGATCAAGCTGTAAAGCTCGAAGGCAATGGGAATAATGGAAAGACAGAGGGTTGGTTCGTTCTGGATGCTGACCCAGGAGCTCAATTGATCGCAGGAATTAATCCTGGGATGGACAATGGAGCATTGGCAACAAGTATCCAGAATGGAACGATTACTTCTCAATTACAATATCATTCGATTCATAAAAATGATTTCATCTTCATACCCGCTGGCACCATTCATGCTTTAGGACCAGGTGCGCGTGTTTACGAGATACAACAAAATTCTGATGTAACCTACCGTGTTTATGATTGGGATCGACCAACATCTGCAGGTCGGCCATTACACATTGAAAAATCTAATGCAGTGACTGATATTGACTCTCAAGTACAGCTCAATAAATCACAGGATTTACCCTACCAAACTATATTCAACTGCCAATATTTTTCCTTGGATTTAATCCAGATTGAGGAAGATAAGGTTGAATTAGACACAAACCAGAATACTTTTCATACCCTGACGACAATTGAAGGAGTTGCTGAATTTATTGGTCTTGACTCTCATTTTTCTTTGAAACAATTTGAAAGCGTTCTGGTCCCTGCCAGTTATCCCTCTTATCAGTTAGCTGGAAAATTTAAAATTCTTAAAGGTAGTTTAAACGGAAATTAAAATATTATGTCTGAAAAAAAACCTACCATTCTCGTCGCCGTTAGCGGTGGTGTTGATAGTTCTGTTGTCGCTGCCATGCTGGCTGAGCAGGGATATCCTATTATCGGCGTCATGCTGCATCTGTGGAGTGAAGCCGGAAAAGAATGTGAGAATAAATGTTGCACTCCGCAATCCATGGAAGAAGCCCGTAAATCTGCTCAAACCATTGGTTATCCATTCCATGTGATTGATGCGGCTGAAATATTTAGAAAACAAATTGTGCAATATTTTCTGGATGAATATGGAAAAGGCAAAACACCTAACCCCTGTGTGGTCTGCAATAAGGACATTAAATGGGGATTATTGTTCGACAAACTTGATGAATTTGGCGCAGATTATCTCGCCACCGGTCACTATGTCCGGTTGGAAAAAGAAAAAGATTCTAAAGTCAAGGTATTAAAAGCCAAAGACACACTGAAAGATCAATCCTATGTCATGTGTATGCTGCAACAGGAGCAATTACAAAAAACGATGTTCCCGCTTGGCAATATGCTGAAAACTGAAGTGCGGGAATTGGCCAGAAAATATGACCTACCGATGGCAGAGAAGAAAGACAGCCAGGATCTCTGTTTTGTATCGGATGACAGCTATCGGGATTTTCTATTAAGAAATGCACCTGATATCGCCCAGCCAGGAGACATTATGGATCGACATGGCAATAAAGTCGGCCAACATCAAGGGCTTGCATTTTACACAATTGGTCAGCGCAAAGGAATTCGAATTGCTGCTCCTGAGCCTTTATATGTTCTGGAGAAAAATGCAACTGAAAATATTCTGGTCGTTGGCTCATCTGATGATTTGAATCAGAAAAAGGTCATGGTTAAAGATGTTAATTGGATCAGTGGTGAGATTCCCCTATCTCGTTTCGAAGCTGATGTAAAAATTCGCTATAAGGCTGATTACCAACGATCAGAAATCACCCCTCAGGATCAAGCAAAAGTCATCATTGAATTTGACAAACCCGTGAGAGATGCCACACCCGGTCAGTATGCTGTTTTTTATGAAGACGATGAATTGCTGGGTGGTGGAGAAATAGAAAATACGATTTTATAAATCTCCTATGATTTCAGTGAATCTTTACCTGAATTAGAAATGGAAGTCTTTGCACCATACTTATATTCTGACTTCAATGAATGATTGAATAAGGTATTACCTTTACTTATCATTTATTATTATGGTATATTATCTCTAATTAATTTTAAATGGAGTTCATCATGGAAACAACATCACAAAATCAAAAGGGAGTTCCATTTCCAATCGTTACTTTGAACAGAGCTATATTAACCTTTGGAATATTAGTGGCTCTACTCACCCAACAGATCTGGATTACTACCATTCTGTTTCTGATTTTATTGCCGACCACATTATTGGGGAAACGATTCAGCCTGGTCTATTTTATTGGAAATATTTTATTCAAAAAACAAATACAAAATTCACAGTATGAAGATGCTGGTCTTCAACGCTTTAATAATACGATCGCCACAACCTTGCTTGGTTTCAGTCAAATTTCCTTTTTAGCAGGCCAACCTGTCCTTGCCTGGATATTTGCAACCATGGTTATGTTGGCTTCAGGTATCGCTTTGTTGGGATTTTGTGTAGGTTGTTTTTTGTATTACCAGTTCAAAATTCAACGTTACCGAATATTTGGTCCTTAATCACTTTGTTTCTGAATAGATTTGTAACCAGCTTCGAATGCCTTCTCATTAAACGTATAATACTTTTGAGGAATTCTGGCTGCAATTACTCTCAACACCACTTTTGGGTCAATCGCTAAAAGTGCGGTTAATGCGCCTAATAAAACAACATTGGAAGCTTTTGGATACCCGATTTCTTCTGCAATATCCTGACCTTTTACCCAATAGGTATTGGATGTGTATTTTTGCATGCTCTCCTGGATATTTTCATCATCAGGATACTCTGACGACCCTGAACTCACTGTGACCGGAACAATCGCATAGTTGTTTATCAAGATCATGCCATCCGGTCTTATCTGTTCAATCGATCGCAAAGCTTCCAGTTTCTCAAAAGCAAGGATGATATCAGCCTCACCCTTCGTAATAATTGGTGAGTAGACATGTTCACCCCAACGAATGTATGAAATCACGTTGCCACCTCTTTGGGACATGCCGTGAATTTCTGCCTTTTTTACATCAAATCCCAATGCCATGCCCAGGTCCGCAAGCACATTACTGGCAAGAATCGTCCCCTGCCCCCCCACACCTGTCAGTAAGAAATTGATGCCATCTGGATAGATATTTTTTAATCGATTGATATCCATTTCAAACCTCCTCCGACTTTTTTAATGCGATAACCTGATCACGAAATAGAATCGCATCTCTGGGGCAAACCTGGGCACATATTTCACAACCCGTACACAACTCCTGATCGATGATCGCCAACGGTCTTTGATATTTGGGATCCAATTCTTCGGATTTCAAAATAGCCGGGCAGCCAATTCGGAAACAAACTGTACAGCCATTACATTGATCGGTTACCTGAAGCGGAAGATATCGTTTTCTAGCCGAGGGAAGTAACGCACATTCCTCTCTTGTAATGAGAACGGCTGGTCCATCTTCTTTCATCCATTGTTTCAGGGTTTTTTCAATAACATCTACCTGGAAAGCCTCCACTGTCAATACTTTTTCTATACCGCAGGCAAGCACTAACTTTTCAATATCCAGTTCAATTGTCGTTTGATTTTGCAATGTAAATCCGGTGCCTGGATTTTCCTGATGACCTGTCATACCCGTGACACGATTATCCATGATAATGGTAATCACATTACTGCGATTGTAAGCAACGTTAATCAAAGCCGGAATGCCGGTGTGGAAAAACGTGGAATCTCCGATGACAGCTACATGCCGCTCCTGATCTCCAGCAACAGCTGCCCCATGGGCTACTCCAATGCTGGCTCCCATGCAACCACAAGTATCGATGGTTGATAACGGTGGCGCGACCCCCAGGGTATAACAGCCAATATCACCATTGACAGGCACTTTCAATTTGGATAACACATAAAAAGAAGAACGATGTGGGCAACCTGGACATAATGTTGGGGGACGGGCAGGCAAAGCACCATTCAGATTTATTAGTTCCTGTTTTATATCAACATCGATGAGTCCGGCCTGGTAAGCAGCATGCCTGACGATGGCTGAATTCAATTCTCCCGTGATCGGGAAAACAGATTTGGTATGTGCATAGTCCGAATTTATTGGTTGTGCAGGCTTATAAAGTTCAACACCCATTAATCGAACCTGATCTTCAATAAAGGGATCAAGTTCTTCCAGAACAATCACTTTATCAACCGAACCAACAAACGTTCGAATCATTTCTGCCGGAAGCGGGTATACCATTCCCAGTTTTAGAATGCTGGCATCCGGAAAAACCTCTCTTGCATATTGATACGCAACCCCTCCTGAAATGATCCCGAGATCTTTGTTACGATATTCAATCCTGTTAAATGGGAAATTCTCTGCAAACCTGGATAATTCACTAACTCTTTCTTCTATTACCGGATGGCGTCGGCGTGCATTTACCGGGATCATCACATATTTTGCAGGATTACGTGGGTATTTCCCTTTTTCAGGAATTTGTTGCTGTTGCTCCGTCACTTCGACAGGAGAACTGGTATGACACACGCGTGTCGTCATGCGCAATAGTATCGGTGTGTCGAATTGCTCGCTTAGATCAAAAGCTGCGATGGTGAAATCGCGTGCTTCCTGACTATCTGCAGGGTCCAGACAGGGAATTCTTGAGAACTTCGCAAATTGGCGGTTGTCCTGCTCATTTTGGGAAGAATGCATGGAGGGATCATCCGCTGAAACAATCACCAATCCGGCTTCCACACCTGTCATAGCCACATAGAATAATGCATCCGCAGCAACATTGAGACCAACATGCTTCATGGTGGATATTGATCGTTTGCCAGCGTAAGCTGCCCCGATAGCCACATCCAACCCAACTTTTTCATTGGTAGCCCATTCTGCATACGTATTTGGATATCGGGCAAAGGTTTCCATAATTTCAGTACTGGGTGTTCCGGGATAACCGGAAGCGACTGAACAACCTGCTTCCCAGGCACCTCTGGCAACTGCCTCATTCCCTGATAAGATTCTTTTCATCATAACCTCCGTATTATCCAGCACTTTGTCTGAGAATCACTCTGCCATCCAATGCCAGACAGCCATTTTCAAGCACCAATAAAGGATTAATTTCAATTTCATCAATTTCATCAAAATCCACAGCTAACTGACTTAGTCTAAGAATTGTATCCACGACTGCATCAAGATCAGCCGGCTTTTGTCCTCGATACCCGGTCAATAACTTTCCTGCTCGCGTGGTGTGGATCATGTCATAAGCTTCATTTTTAGTCAGCGGAGCTACCCGAAACGATACATCTTTGAATAATTCGACAAAAATTCCTCCCAATCCAAACATCATCATGGCTCCAAATCCCGGATCACGTTTCATCCCAATAATAACTTCCTGACCTTTTGGTGCCATGGCTTCGATCAGTACACCCTCGAGTCTTGCATCGGGCATCTTTTCCCTGATATTTGAGAGCATTTCCCGGTAAGCATCGATCACTGCTGATTTGTCATTCAACCCCAAACGAATACCACCCAGATCAGATTTGTGCAGGATATCCGGTGAATTAATTTTCATGACGACCGGGTAACCAATCTCATCTGCCACACGAACGGCATCATCTTCGGTATGCGCGATATGCGCTGGAATTAAAGGAATTCCATAAGCCTGTAGAAGTGGGCGGGTAAGCGCTTCTCCCATACTGCCAAGATGCATTGCCTGATTGATGGATGTTCGTACGGTATCTGGATTGACATCCATGAAATGTGCTGGTTTTTCAATGGGTTTTGAGATCCAATCAACGTAAACCTTCATCGCTCCCAGGATCGTTCCTACACTTTCCGGAAATACAACCATCGGCACCTTACGATGATGAAGAAGTTTTCGGGGTTCTTGCACTAATGAATCACCCATAAAAACAGCAATAACAGTTTTATCAGTGGTTTCAGAAATTGAGGCAATTTTCTCAGCAACCTCGATTGGATTTACCAGGGATTGCGGAACGAGGATTGGAATGACCACATCCACATTTGGATCATCCACCAATAATTGCATTGATTTCTCATACTCGTGAGGTTCTGCGCCACCCAGCATATCCACCGGATTGGCAACCTGAGCGCTTGGATTTAGCACTTCGCGCAGCGCCTGCATGGTTTCAGGTTGCAAATCTGCCATGATAAAGCCATTATTTGCCAGACTATCAGACAATAAAGCTGCTGGACCTCCTGAATTCGTAACAATGGCAACATTTTTCCCTTTTGGTAATGGTTGCAATGCCAATGCCTGTGAAACATCAAATAAATCATTAACAGCCAGAACCTCCACCACACCACTTTGAGCGAAAGCAGCCTGGTAGGCAGCATGACTACCCGCTAACGAACCAGTATGCGAAGAGACTGCTCTAGCTCCTGCCGAGGTTCTACCAGCTTTGAGTAACACAATCGGTTTCTTTTGGGTAACCTTTTTTGCGATGGAAATGAACTTTTGTCCATCCTGAATTTGCTCGACATATGCCGAAATCACCTGCGTATGCGGATCATCGCCCAGGTATTCAATCATATCTGTCTCGGTAACATCCGCTTCATTCCCCAAACTGAGAAAATGCGAAAAACCAATCCCTTTGCCTTTTACAAAATCAACAACACCACCCAGGACTGCACCGGATTGGGACAAAAAGCCAATCCCGCCAGTATCCGGTACACCAGAAATAAAGGTTGTGTTCAAACCAGTATGTAAACTCATTGTTCCAACACAATTGGGTCCAACCATACGCATGTCATGATCTTTCACAAATTGCAGAATTTTTTGCTCTAAAGCTTCACCCTGTGGTCCTAATTCTTTAAATCCACCTGAGATCACAGTAATTGCCTTAATTCCTCTTTTATCACAATCCTGGATTACGGGCAGGATGATCCCAGCCGGTAAGACAATCACAGCCAGATCAACGGGATCGGGAACACTCAGAATATCCGGATAACATCGATACCCTAAAATTTCATCCACTTTCGGATTGACTGGATATATTCCCCCTTTGAAACCATATAAAGTCAGGTTTTTTACAATACCATAACTGAGTTTATTGGGTTTGTTGGTTGCACCGATGATTGCCACACCGGTTGAGTCAAAGAATGGTTTTAAACTATCTTGCATCTATCTCTCCTAATGATAATATTTATGGGTTTAACCCCCAGCCTTTTTCACAACGTATCCTTTTCCCTGTAATAAGGGTAATGCAGAATCACGAACATCACCCTGAATTTCAATGATCCCATTTTTTACCGATCCACCAACCCCACAATGCCGCTTCAATTCTTTGGCCAGTTCTTTTAATAAATCTTCATTAGTTGGAAGTCCCTCGACCAGTGTGACTGATTTTCCCCCTCTTCCTTTGCGCTCTATTCGTAATCGAATAATGCCATCACGTTTAATAGATGGACTGGCTGTTTTCTTTTTACATTGACAATACTGAACTGGCTTCCCACAATTGGGACAAACTCTGCCGTTTTCTGTTGAATAAACTGTTCGATTTTCATCTCGATTAGCAGGCATTAAACCCTCATTAACTCAATTGTTTTTAATTCATGCATGGTTGAATCAACAAAAGAAAAAATAATTACATAAACAAAGTTCGAATTTGAAAATAAAACGCTGGCCCATTATGAATATAACCAGCTTGCATCCATTATACCGATGAAATGGAGATAAAAAAATTCCTCAATGTAATTTGATTTTTATTATTTTTGTCAAAAATGAACGAATCAAAAACCGGTAGATTTCCGGTTTTTCGATTCTCTCTTTTTTCCCATGCAGCGGTATGACAAGTCTGAATAGGATGAACCCTTCGATCCAATGATATTGTCTTTCTTTCGCTTCTTTTTACTCCTTTGTTGCTTTTACAGAAATTTTTTGTGTAACTTTTTCGGATTTAGGTAGTTCCAGTTTCAATACGCCATCTTTTACTTCCGCGACGATTTTTTCCTGGTCAATTTCGTTGGAAAGATTGAATTTCCTCCTGAAACCACCAATACCATATTCGGCATACATCAGTGAATAATCTTGCGGTTTTTCAGCCTGCACCTCAGCATCAATGGTGAGCACATTTTTCTCTAAAGTGATGTCGATAGAATTTTCATCAGCGCCGGGAATATCTGCCAGAATGTGAATTGCATCTTCAGATTCGTATATATCTACTCTCGGAACGTACATACGACTTTCACGGGTGCGTTCAGCCTGATCCTGTTCAACAATTTCCTTTTTTTCTATTTCAGGATTGGATAATTGTTCAGTCATAAATCACCTCCTGTTTATATTGCTTTTACAGTAATCTTGCGGGGTTTGTCTGATTCTGCTCTTGGTAACCAGATTTTAAGCACCCCTTTTTCATAATTGGCTTCCACTTTGTCTACATCAATAGGGAAGGGCAATTGGATGGTTCGTGTAAAACTGCCATAACCGCGCTCCTGGCGATGATATCGAATGTTTTCATCATCCACCGGCGCTTGTCTTGAGCCGCTGATTGTCAATGTTTCACCCACCACTTTGATATCCAGATCATCCACGTTCATACCAGGAATTTCAGCGGTGATCACCTGCCCAGCGTCAGCCTTCGTCCAGACATTCATGGCTGGAAAATCATGGCTGTTGAGTGGACGATCGACCAGCCGATTCGTGAATGCGCTATCAAACATGCGATTCATCTCTTTTTGTAATTTGTCCATTTCTTCCCACATAGACGGTGAAGATTTTCTTCTATAGATCATAAAAACCTCCTCGTGAATTGATTTTTCCTACTGCATAATTTATCTCGAAAATATTAGAAATGTACTAACAAAATATTAAAAAAATGTAAAAAATAATTCTTTAAATGATTATTTTTTGTACAATACTATAACAATCATCGTTATTTGCGTATCGATTCATGGAATAACGCGTCATAAAAGGTGAACACATGTCTATCATCGAAGAAGAAGAAGGTTTGATCTCCAGATTACAGGCGTTTGATATGAGTGCGATAGAGTCGGTTTTTGATCAATATAATGAAGCAATATACAGATATGGTTACCGTTTATTGGGAAGCCAGGACAAAGCTGAAGAATGTGTTGCTGAAACATTTAGCCGATTTTTACATGCTCTCAAAAATGGCAAAGGCCCTAAAAAGTATGTACGGCCTTACCTGTATCGAATGGCCCACAACTGGATAACAGATCAATACCGACGCGCTATTCCAGAAGATGAGGGTCTTCCAGAGCATCATGCTTCGCAAAATGATCATCCGGAAGATATCGTCATTGAACACATCGAAAGTCAGGAAATTCGGAATGTTTTGCGAGCACTTCCGGAAAGCCAACGACAGGCAGTTGTCCTCAAATTTATGGAAGGTTTGGAAAATCAGGAAATCGCTTTAGCAATGAACAAACCTGTCGGTGCGGTGAAAGCCCTTCAACATCGTGGTTTACAGACGATCAGAAAAAAATTAGAGGTGAAGCTATGAATAATTGGGAAGATGAAATCAAACAAAAACTAGAAAAATTGGATGCAATTCCTGAAAGAAATCCTTTAAGGGTGCAATCAGCCAAAAAGAATTTCATGAGCGAAATGCGCCAGTTAGCTGGTGAAACAACGGTTTCTGTTCCAAGGAAATCATGGTGGAACCAGCTAAATATCAAGAAGGAGACTTTTTCCATGAAACTTATAACAATCGCAACGATCCTCTCACTCTTATTGGGTGGTGGGATTACCGCAGTAGCTGCGCAAGACAGCCTGCCAGGAGATTTACTTTACCCTGTAAAAACCCTGGTAGAAGATATTGAATTGGGT
>JACZIY010000351.1 GCA_014860845.1 Anaerolineaceae bacterium | reverse complement strand
ATTGACTCCCGCTTTATCAGGATTATTAAGAGTTCTCATTGGAGGTTTCTGATGACAATCAATTTATCGGTTATTGGTTGTGGAAAAATCGGTACATCCATTGGACTGGCATTAAAAAATCATAAACAGGAAATCCATCGAACTTGCTTCGATAGGATTCCAGCCATTTCAAAACAAGCCCAAGATATGCAGGCTTTTGATAAAATTGCCCTGAGGATCAATGAATGTGTGGAAAATGCTGATGTTGTAATTCTCGCCATCCCAGTTGATGAATTACAAATTACCATTGATACAATAGTTCCTTTTTTGAAACCTGGATCCACCCTTATCGATACATCTCTTATCAAAATTAGTATCAAAGAATGCATTGAAGAAAAATTACCAGAAGATCGTTATTTTTTGTCCTTTTTCCCGACAATCAATCCTGCATATATTCATGAAGGTGAAAACTCACCTGAATTTGCCCACGAAGACCTTTTTCGTAATTCTCTAATTGTCATAACAGGCTCATCTCGCACAAGCAACGAAGCCCTTAAATTAGGTACAGATTTATCTACGAATATGGGTGCACAAGTTTTATTTGCTGATCCACATGAAGTGGATGGGTTACTGGCAGCTACTGAAATCTTACCCAAGCTGATTTCCTCGGCATATATACATGCCGTGATGGATCAACCTGGCTGGAAAGAAGGCAGGAAATTAACAAACAATTCATTTAACGCACTTACACAATTAATTACCCATCTGGATGAACGGGAAGACTATGGAAAATCATCAGAACTCAATAAAGAAAATACAATCAGAACGATTAATAATATGATCATTTCTTTAAAGAATATTCGGGATTTTCTACAGCAAGGAAATTCTTCTGCTATTCAAAAATGGTACCAGGATTCCTTGGATAACCACAACAAGTGGTCTGAGGAGCGAAAATTAGCAGCCTGGAATAAAATCGCTGGTAAAGAAGATATTCCATCAAGTGCTGACTTTTTCAAAAATTTGTTAGGCTTCGGAAGAAAAAGAAAAGACAAATAGGATGTGAATAAACCTGTCTATTGTTATGTGATTCTTTGTGAAAACCAGTCTTTTTATACTGGCTGGACGAAAAATATTTCTTCGAGGTTTAAACAACACAAAAGCGGAAATGGTTCGCGGTATACGAAACAGAACAAACCAGTAAAAGTAATTTATTGGAAAACTTGCAAAGATAAATCATCTGCGATGAAGAGAGAGATCGAAATCAAGAAATTGAACAGGAAACATAAAGAGAGATTAATTTCAGGGTGGAGAAAAGATTTGAAATTACCTGCTGCGTTTGATCAATTTGAATATCTTTCAATTGCACCAGGACGTGTAAACATGTTGGGTGAACATATTGACTACAATGGAGGTTCCGTCCTCCCTGCTGCTATTGATCGTTTTGTTTATTTGGGTGCCAACAAGCGTAATGACCAGATAATTAGAATCACAGCCTTGGACCTGAATCAGACAATATCTTTTCGTGTCAATGAGATTGAAAAGAAAATTGACATCCTTGGAAATTCTTTACCGGATTGGTCTTTATACCCTGCTGGTGTTTTTTGGGCAGCATCAAAACAAAATTTAGAAATTTCAGGATTTGATGGAATATTTACATCCACCATTCCCATGGGTGCCGGATTAAGCTCATCAGCTGCTGTTGAAGTTGCGTTTGGAGCTCTCATGAGAGAATTAAGCTCATGGGATATCGATAACCTGGAATTGGCAAAAATGTGTCAAATCGCTGAGAATCAATTTATTGGTG
>JACZIY010000350.1 GCA_014860845.1 Anaerolineaceae bacterium | reverse complement strand
ACATGTGATTGATATGAAACAAAATGGTGGGTTTCAACGTCTTAACCATATGAAAACAAAAAATTTTCCCAAAGCAATACTGATATCTCTTTTGATGACCACGATGATGGCAGCCTGTGCCACATACCAGGAACCCACTCCTGCAGCCACACTCCCTCCACAGGACACCGAGATTCCGGCAAACCCCACCCGCGAGTTTGCTACCAGAGAAGTACCGCACAAATTTGATCAATTAACTCCCATCGCTCCGATAGGAAAAGAGCCAATTGATATGACACCCATTTCACCCTCTGATCTACCTGTTAATTTCCAGGATGTTGCCAATCAGGCTATGAGCGAACTGGCAGAAAAATTATCCATCCAAAAAGATCAAATATCATTGATCAGTGTTCAGTCGGTCGTCTGGTCAGATTCAAGCCTGGGATGCCCACAGCCAGACATGAATTACCTGATGGTACTCACCGATGGATATCGTGTGGTCCTGGCTGTCGACGATGAGGCCTATTATTACCATGCCAATCAAAGGGGCTACGGAATCTTCTGCGAAAATCCAAATCCTCCCTATTCCGAAGGGGCTGTGGATCGATAGATAAGCAAAAAGAGCTGATGAGATCACCAGCTCTTTTTTGTTCTCAAAGCGATAAATTACGGTCTGTCAATCTCAAATTCAGGAGATTCCCAGATTTCCCAATGATCCGGATTATTGGCATCGCCATTGGCTTTCAAGGCTTTGATCACCAATTTATACATGCCGTCCGGGACGGGGATGGTCAAATCCTGGGAATAACCGACGCCATTGTAGCCATTGCTTTGAAGGCGGGTACCATCCCAGGCAAAGGCAAAGAATCCAGTGGCTGTTGAATTACGCGGTAGATATTCTTCATAGATGGCCGCATTAAACACCGGATGAATCAACTGCCCACTCATTGCCTGAATGATTTCCACTCGGAAAACCTCCACCTGATGATCGAAATGGACCAGCAAGTAAGGCACATCGTCACCCTGCATGGAGTATACCCAGTCACCAGGTTCTGTGAATTGATAATAAGAGCCTTCATACAAAAGGCTTAACCACGGGAATCCATATAGGGTTGGTGTCACGGCTTGAATCCCCTGATAATCACCCACAAAACCAGCAAATGGCACACGATACACCTGTCCACCACCCTGTGGGGTAAGTTCAATATAGCCACCATATTGAGCGTTGACTGGACCAGTTGCAGGAGTAATGGTCAGGTTTAGTTTTACCGTCTTGTTCGAACGTACAGTGATAATGGGTGATTCAAATGTTACAAAAGCATCAGACCCATAGAATGATGGAGCAATCACACCACCAGTGGACAATGCATTCACAAAAGTGAGATCATAGGTCACATCCTGTTTGCTGTTATTGGTGATCAGCAACGTTTGCGAGAATGGTCCTATTTCTCCCTCTCCAGCAGAAATCTTGCCTGGCAGGATCCTGGTGGTTGCCAGAATGGCATCATCAATATCCAGCATACCGGCACCTTGACGGTGGACATTATCCAGGAAACCTAACCCTGGATTACCCCACCATACTTTTGGATCAGCGCTGTTCTGCAGTACATCTCTGATTTCATATGCTTTCATGCCTGGTTTGGCCTCCAGCAACAACGCTACTGCACCAGCCACATGCGGAGATGACATGGATGTGCCGCCCATTGTGGCATACCCTCCTTTTTCCAGTGGGTAGGTTGAATAGATGTTTCCGCCAGGCGCACCGATATCAGGTTTTAGAGTCAGATCTGGAGAAAGTCCATACGAGCTGAAGGAAGAGATCAACCCACCGGTTGGGCTTACAAATGAATCCAACTGGTCCGTCCAGGTCATTGTTATGGGTGCTGCCTGTGCTTGAATAAACATTCCATCAGCCTGAGATATGCCAACCACCGGTAGATGTTCATATCCCGCAAGAGGAGCACCGAGTGTCCCATTGACAACTCCAGGAACATTATTATAAATCACCACACCGACTGCACCAGCCTGGAAAGCTTTCAATGCTTTTTCCCCAAAAGAACAAGTACCGCGTACTGCCAGTGCAATCTTGCCCGCAGGATCCGCCAGTAATGTGTCAGCAATACAGGCACGTCCAATATATACGATTTCTTCTGACCCAGAAGTCGGTATCGGACCCGAGAACGTCATAGGTAAGTACCCAATTTTCTGAGTATTCACCTCAAAGTAGTTTAAAAACACATGAGAATTATCAAAAGACGCTACACCAATTACTTTCTCTCCCAATCCAGGAGCACCCGCTGCGTAGAGACCATTCGCACCGCTATTCCCGATGGATGCTACCACCACCATGCCTTTATCAACCAGCAGGTCGGCTGCTTTGGCGGTTGGGTACTGCGGCCAGGTAAAGGCAGAGCCAATACTCATGTTGAGGATGTCCATCTTGTCTTTCAATGCCTGCTCCATGGCCATCATCATGATCTCAGCGGTTGTTGATCCCTCACATCCAAACACTCGGTAAGCACCAAAACTGACCTCTGGTGCCACACCAACAACCGTACCATTCGCACCGACAATACCGGAGACATGGGTGCCATGTCCATTACAATCATCCGGATATGGATCGGGCGTTGGCACTGGGTTATAAGAAGGCGAGGCTGAATCAGCATTAAAGGCATCACCCACAAAGTCCCAACCGGTATAAACCCGGCATCCAGGTCCAAAACAACCACCCAAATCGGGATGGTCATAATCGGTGCCAGTATCCATAATGGCAACTTTTATCCCTTTGCCTGAGTAACCTAATTCACTCTGGACAGTATCCGCACCTGTCATCGCCAAGGCTGTGTAAAGCTCCGGGCTTGGACTTTCAAAATTCTCTGGGATGGAGATGACTTCAACTGGATAGACTCCTACAACTCCAGGTAATGTAGAGAGTCTATTTAATTGGGATGGTTTGATTGCAATGGATATACCATTCCACAATGTATTGAATTCATATCGCTGCGTAAATTCAATTTTTTCTTTGGCAGCTGCTTTGCTGAAATTATCCTTCTCTGCTTTGATTTGTTTTATGGTCCCACCTGCAGCCAATGGTAAACTGCGAAATTCTACAAACCAGGCAGAAGGTGTTTCATCAACCATTTCATAACTTTCAATGACAGGCACAGGTGATAATGGTTCAACAGGACCAACATCACTGGCAAAAACTGAAGATGTTATGAAAACCCCCAACAACAACACGATACCACTTACTTTAGATATTTTCCCTTTCATTTTGTCCCTCCAATTGAATTTTTTTATGGATAAATACATGTTTTTTTAACCTCCTTTTGTATATAA
>JACZIY010000349.1 GCA_014860845.1 Anaerolineaceae bacterium | reverse complement strand
GAAATTTGCCGCATTGTATAAAAAGCAGTTATGAACGCAGCTATTGCCAAAACCCAAAATACAATACTGAAGCCACCATTGAATGCACCAGATAAGATTTCATCTTTGGACCAAAAGCCAGCAGTTATAAAGGGGAATCCTGCCAGTGCGAATCCACCGATAACAAAAGTGGCAAATGTTTTAGGCATTTTTTTATACAACCCACCCATATTAAACATATCCTGAGGATCAATGTGTTCTTGTGTATGTAATACCCCATGCTCCATTCCGTGAATAATAGATCCTGATCCGAGGAATAACAAAGCTTTGAAAATGGCGTGGGTTACCAGATGAAAAGCTGCGGCGATATAGGCACCAACACCCAAAGCGGCAATCATGAACCCCAATTGCGAGATAGTGGAATAGGCTAGCACTCTTTTTACATCTTTTTGGGCTACAGCTATGGTTGCAGAGAATAATGCTGTAAATGAACCAATCACAGCCATCACCAACATGGGTGTGGTGAGTGCTGCTCCTCCATCCCATCCTGCTGATAGCACCGGGAAGAAACGAATCGCCAGATAAACACCAGCTGAAACCATCGTAGCAGCGTGAATCATTGCTGAAACCGGTGTGGGGCCTTCCATCGCATCAGGCAACCAGACATGCAATGGGAATTGAGAACTTTTACCAACTACTCCCATAAATATGAGCAATCCGATCAGCCCTGCCCAGGACAAACCGAATATTGGTGAAATGGATGTGGCGAGATTGTGGATAACACTTTCAGAAAAAATTACTTCATACTGAAGGCTCCCTGTGGTGGTATAGAGAGCTGCCAAGCCAATGAGCATAAAAACATCGCCAATACGTGTGGTTAGAAAAGCTTTCTGGGCAGCTGCCTTTGCAGAAGGTTTGGCGTACCAGAAACCGATCAACAAATACGAGCATAAACCCATAATTTCCCAGCCAATATACAGGGTTAGTAAATTGTTGCTGACCACCAACAAATACATCGCAAAAGCAAATAATCCAAAGAACCCAAAAAACCGGGCATACATTGGTTCAATCGAAGGAACATGCTGGTGTTTTCCGTCTGGGTCTATGATATCAGCTCCATGTGGTGGTAAACCTGGGCGATCATGATCCCCTGCAGGTTGACCAAAATTATGGTATCCAACACTGTAAATAAAGATCATTAAAATCGTCCAGGAGACGAAAAACAAAGTGATTGTTGTGAGAGCATCGACCTGAACACCAATCTTCAACCATGTTTCAGCAGTCGGCAACCAGGAAATGGAACTGGTGAGTCCTTTTTCGATGACCTCTTGATTGGTTATGGCAAAAACAAAAATGATCATGCTGAGCAACCAGGAAATTAAAGCTGAGCCAATCGCCAATGAATGGCTTAGTCGATTATTTTTATAGGTTGCCAAAAAAATGATAAAGAACGCCAGAAGTGGAGCTAATGGGATCAACCAGACGATGAGTTCATAATTCATTGATATCCTCCATTAACCTTTGAGTATGTTAATATCTGAAGCAACGACAGTTTTTCTGAGGCGGTATACAGCAATGATGATTGCCAATCCAATTGCCACCTCTGCAGCAGCCGCGATAATCACAACAGCTGCAAAAACCAATCCGTTGATTTCTGTAAATCCAAGTGATTGAGAATGGTAATGCCAGAATGCCAGAATATTAACGTTGACTGCGTTCAACATTAACTCAATACTGATTAATACTGCCACAGCATTCTTTCGGGAAATGGCACCAAACATACCAATACCGAATAATACTGCGGCTAAGATTAAATACCAGGAAAGTGGGATCATTAGTTCTCCCCTCCTTTTTTATCCATAGCAATATATACACCCCCTACCAGAGCTCCTAAAAGCAATAAAGACGCAAGCTCAAAAGGTAAAGCATATCCAGCTGGATCAAGTAATCCTTCTCCAAATGCAATGATGCTTTCCTGCCCTTGAAATTCTAAAGGAGTCAATATCGTATTGATGACATCACTACTGGAAAGCTGACTGATGAAAATTACTGTAAATATCAGAACAAGTAACAGCGCGATACCCCATGAGCGATTGATTTGCATTTCTTCATCGCTCATGATGTGTCTGGTTAACATGATAGCAAATATCAAAATAATGGCGATAGCCCCGATGTACACTAGGATTTGAACAGCTGCAAAGAAACTCGCCTCTAATAAAGCAAATATGATCGCTACACCCATCAGAGTAACAATCAACCATAAAGCTGCATGAAAGATTTTTCGTAAACTGACCACGAATATGGCGGAGACAATTGTGACCAAAGCGACGAGGATAAACACAATTTGTAAGGGAGTCACATTAACCTCCTATTTCCGATTGAGTAAATGGGTTTGTTGGTTGTGCTAAAACTCGCTTTTTAGAGGAGACTATTGCGCGCTTTTTTTCTTTTTCGAATTTCTTGGTAATCACAAATCCAATAACAAATAGCACCACATTGATCACCAAAAAAATTAAAACTTGCAGCCATTGATTTGTGTTTTCGATCAACTTCGAAACAAAAGCCACTACGATAAACAAAGCTAAAGCCAATGGTGTTAGGAATTTCCAGGTAATAGCCATCATCTGATCTACACGGAAACGTGGCATGCTTCCACGAATCCAGACGCCCAGAAACCAGACGATTACTGATTTTATTAATAAATAAACAAAACCTAAAATCGGTATTTGTTCTGCTCCTGGACCTCTCCATCCTCCAAGAAAAATAGACGAAAAGATCACCGAGGAGGTAAATGCTCTTAAGAAATCTGCTACATAGAACATTCCGAATTTAAGACCCGAATATTCCATATTAAAACCTGCAACCAGTTCTGACTCAGCTTCCGCTAAATCAAATGGAGCACGACCATTTTCTGCGATCGAAGCAACAAAGAAAATGAAAGCTCCTAATGGCAGGAAAAAGATATACGCAATGTTTTGTGATTTTACAATATCTCCAAGTGACATCGATCCAGACAATATTACCGTCGCCAGGAGGACGATCGCCATGGGAACTTCGTAAGAAATCATTTGTGCAGATGCACGGAAGGCAGCCAGCATGGAATATTTGTTGTTGGATCCCCAACCAGCCAGAATAACACCAAGCTCACCTAAACCACCTACACCGAGGATGAACAGCAAAGCAACATTGAGATTCGATCCTCTAACACTATCTGAAAAAGGCACAACTGACCATAACAAAAGAACGGATGCGACGGAAATAATGGGAGCTAGATGGTATGGGATTGGATCAACGCCATCAGGAATAATATGTTCTTTAATAAAAATCTTTAACATGTCTGCAACTGGTTGAAAAATTCCCCAGGGACCAATTCTATTTGGACCTAATCGGTCTTGCAGTCTGCCGATGATTTTTCGTTCCGCCCAAATGAGAATTAATGTAATTAACAATGCCCCTGTTCCGAGAATAGCTGCACCTATTAAATACACCAGGAAGGTTTGCCATTCAGGTGCAACCCCCCAATTTTCTAATAATTGCATAATCCATGTTTCAATTCCAATGATTGGGTCACTTAAAAATTCCAGTATTTTCATGCTTTATCTCTCTTTTGGAATTATTGCCAGGTTAAAGCGTCTTTTCGCCACACATACAGATACCCACCCAACAGGATAAGTACGAATATAATGGCTTCAACAACTGCAAATAATGCTAATTTTCCATATGCAACTGCAAATGGGAACAAAAACACTATTTCCACATCAAAAACTAAAAAAATTAAACCATACAGGTAGTATTGGATTTTAAATTGAATCCAGGTAGGTTTATATGTTTCCATACCACATTCATATACTGAATTCTTAATTTTTGTTGGTTTTTTGGGTGATAAGATACGTGCCAGAAAGATGGCAACGGCTGGTAAAAACATTGCAATAATGAAAAATATACCTATATACAGCCATTGGTTTAGCATAGACTCTCCTCAATTTTTTTCATAGTTGTTGATAAATCTCGCCCAACCTGCCGACGCAAGTTCATTTTATCACAAAGGATTTTTATTACTTTATTTTCAACTTGGGAATTTCTTATCAATAATTATTAGTAATTATAATAGTTTTTTATTTTTGGAAACCTTTAAAGACATTCATTTTTCTAAAGAAACTAAACAGGTATATGATATTAAGAAGGGTGAAAATAGTTAAACCCCATTGAATTAGTCCAATTTTCAAACCGAAGATGTTTTTGATATTTATTGATAAATTTCTGGTAAAGATCAGTTCTCTTTGACTTTCTTCATTATCACTATCAGAAAGATAATTTATGTATATCCAAACAGTCCCAATAACATCCTGATCTGTTATAGGCATTATCCTCCAATTCATAATTATGTCTTTACCCTCAATAATCGGGGTAATGGAAATACCAGGTGGAGTAAGTTCTGCGCCCGTCATAACAAAATCAACTTCCAAATTTTGAATTTTTCTGGAGCCAAAATCAGATTGAACATGGTTCTTATTTATTAACCCATATTGAGAATTGTCTTTTGTTAGCTGAATATTGATTTTTTCTGATTGGCCTAACCAGATTTTATCAGGGAGGTTTACTTTTAATGTGTATTGGTTTGATATTTCATTTGTGATATTGATTTCACTTACCAATCTTGGATTTGGAAAATTAACAAAAATCAACAAAATTAGAAATAAAGGAAGAAACAGGAAAGAAATAAATGTTCTTTTTCTCATTCGCATTTATTCATTATATCTGGACTGAAATATATCGTTGATCCAATTAAATTATATTAAAAAAATCTTCGGATTTAGTTGTACAAATTAAATGAAAAATGCATTCGACAAATCGGATGCATTTTGGAAGTCTATTCTTTATCCAATGTAAATTTCGACTTTTGTTCCATCTTCATCATCTACATGGACATATAAGGGTTCGTCTTTTTTTAATTGTTGGTCAAGCGTCACCATTAATTCTTCTATATCCAACCCAGAAACATTGGAAGGTAGTTTTCCTTTGAAGATCCTCAGAAAAAAACCTATTAACTGGAATGGTAAAGGAAATGCCAAAAATATTCTTTGTGGACTTTCACCTTTGGGTTGTTTTATGTTTAAATGGATCCAACTTGCACGTTGTAAAATCCATCCAAAATAAATTAGAAACACGCCAATTAAGAAAGGAATCCAGGTCAACCAGAATTTAAAACCTAATCCTGAAGATAAATAATTTTGATATAACCATGTAGAGGAAAAAACCGTCAATAAAACTCCAAACAACAATGGAATAAGCCAAAATACAATAGACCAGGCTGGTTTTTCATTTTTGTCAGAAAGTGTAGGCTGGTCATTTATGCTTTGCTCTTTGTAAATCACTTCAGGTTGTTCGTGAATAACAACCCGATTTTCTTCTATTTCAGATAGAAGGTCGGAAGCTTCCTCTAAAGATATTTCACCCAGTTCAACCTTTTTTAAAATTTCCAATCGATTCTGTTCCATGATTCGTCCTTTTTGGTTAGGATTGTTCCAATGCTCTTAATAACCGGTCTGCTTCTTCTGCAGTAATTTTCTTATCCTGTAACAAATGCAAAATCATCATTTTTTCTTCAGTGCTAATCGGTGATGATTTTGGTCCTTTGGATTGTGGTTCGACCGGTGGACGAGGCGGGCGAGGAGGTCGCGGCATACCAAATTCTTCTTTGAAGGAAAATTTTCTTTCCATTTTCTCCATTGCTTTTTGGATCTTCTCATCAGCCATTTGGGTTTTTTCTCGAATTTTTTCACCTATTTCGCCATCGATTTCAAATAAGTCCGAAAAATCAAAACCACTGCTTTGTAATGCTCTCGCTTCAAATTTATGTTCAATCTCATCCACATAATCATCATCGGCTGATCCAAAATTCTGATTTATATCAAAATCAGCTTCTCCATCACTGATTTTTATATTTCCTCCAGCTTTTAATTGGACTGCCTTTTCACCACTGCCAAACTTTTTTTCAAATTTTCCATTGGTAAATTTTTCATTGGATTCCTGATAATTCATTGAAGCAATACCACCTGCTCTGGCGTTAATTACGGTATTATCAAGATCAGAAATATTGAGTTTAATTGTTCCACCAGCTCGCAATTGATTTTCTTTTCCATCAAATCGATTGGTCATAATTTTTAGATTTCCACCAACGGAAGTGGTAAGACTGATGTTATCGGCTTTCCCAGTTAGATTTCCACCTACGCCATTGATGCTCAATACCCCATTTTCAACAATGAAGTTAAGATTTCCACCAACATTTCGAATATTTGCATTCGAATTGATGTAACCTATTTTACAATTACCACTGACATTCTCTATGGTCAAACTTTCCGATGATTGAATGGAGCAATTTCCACTCACATTTTCAATTAATATTTTCCCCAAATCGCCCACAGTCTCCAGGTTTCCATAAATTCTTTCTATGACAAATTGGATATTTTTTGGAACAGAAAGTATCAAATAACTTTTGGCTACAATATCAAGAACACCGTTATCAAGATTAAAATCACATTCCTTATTCCCGGGATAGCGGACTTCCACTTGATCATTTTCCCACCTTCGAACCAAAACACTTTTTTTGCAATTGATTGTTATAGTATTAACTTCCTTGAAGG
>JACZIY010000348.1 GCA_014860845.1 Anaerolineaceae bacterium | reverse complement strand
CATACATAAACGGTTCAGGAGATTGGAGCCTTGGTTTGGTTAGTACCAGTTCTACCAGCATAAATTTGGCAAGCCGAGAAAGTGGTTCAAATTCTCCGTATCTGGTAATGGATCTTTTTACCGCTGTACCAGACAATACTGCACCGACAACCCCAATAGGTTTAGTAGCGACTGCAATCAATTCATACCAGGTAGACCTTTCCTGGAGTCCCTCATCAGATAATGTCGGGGTGGCTGGATATACTATTTACCGCGATGGTTCACCGGTGGATACAGTTTCAGACACAACATTGTTGTACACTGATTCTTCCGTATCACCTAACACTGAATATTCATATTCAATCAATGCGTATGATATGGCAGGAAATTACTCAAGTGTCTCCGCTCCAGTTAATGTCATTACTCCAGATATTCCGGATGTTTTGACAATTACTCCGGAGGCAGATGCTTATGTCAATTCGGGTAGTCCAAACTCAAATTATGGTTCATCCTCCACTCTCAGAGCAGATGCTTCACCTGATTTACACAGTTTTATAAAATTTAATGTAAATAATTTGGGTGGAAAAGTAATCTCTCGAGCTCAGTTATTTGTTTATGCTAACAACCGAACAAATAAAGGATTAAATGTACATAGTGTCGCTGATAATACCTGGGGAGAAGGAACGATTACTTTCAATAATGCACCTGTTTTAGGTGACATAATAGGTTTCTCATCATCTAGTAACACTGGTATCTGGTTGACGTATGACATATCCAGTTCCATAACGGGCGAAGGTTTATATACATTCGGATTGGATACGCCCGGAACGACTTCCATTAGCTTAGCAAGTCGAGAATCCGGGATTAATTCACCTTACCTCTTGTTGGATTTGTCTGTCTTCACGCCTGACACTGAATCCCCAACCATTCCAACCGAGTTAACAGCATCTGTTACCAATTCTTCCCAGGTGGATTTAAACTGGGTAGCTTCGACCGATAATGTGGAGGTGACAGGTTACACGATTTACCGGGACGGATTATCAATTGCTTCTGTTCCAGGTTCAATACTTAACTTCAGTGATACTGTTCTATTACCTTCAACGGCTTATCTTTATTCTGTTGATGCTTTCGATGCTGAAGGTAATCATTCAGAATTATCAAATTCTGTTTCAGTAACAACGCCTGAAAATGAACCACCAACGACGCCAGAAGTCCTGTCTGTGGTAGATAATGGTCCCACCCATGTAACGATCAATTGGAATGCATCTTCGGACAACATCGCTGTGGCAGGATACACAGTTTATAGGAATGGAGCACTTCTTTCGGTTCTTGACAATCAAACGTTCACACTGAGTGATTATTCTGTATCTCCAGGTCAGTCATACTTTTATTCAGTGGACGCTTTTGATGATGCCGGGAATCATTCTCTACCATCCTTACCGATCCAGGTCACAGTTTCTTCAGAAGACCTAGAAGCCCCAACGATTCCAGGTGGATTGACCGCGACAGCTGTGAATAGTGCGCAAATTGATTTGAGTTGGAACGCATCAAATGATAATGTTGCTGTAACGGGATATACGCTCAATCGTGATGGCTTAATTATCGCCACAATTCCTGGAGCAACACTCACGTACCAGGATACGAATGTTCTTCCAGGAGCCAGTTATTTATACTCAATCGATGCATACGATCTGGCTGGAAACCACTCCGTATTAAGTGAACAGGTTCAGGCAACAACACCAGATTTGCCATTATCACTCACCTTTTATCCCAGTGCAGATTCCTATGTGAATGAAAGTCTCCCAGAATCTAATTTTGGCTCTGCTACTTCCATAAGAGTTGATGCATCACCCATCTTGAACAGTTTTTTGCGATTTTCCGTTCAGGGACTCTATGGTAGATCAATAACACGTGTTCAGCTCCTTGTCTTTGCAAATAGCAGTTCAGGGAGAGGACTTGAAGCGCTGGCATTACCAGACAATAATTGGACAGAAGGAACGATTAATTTCACAAATGCTCCTGGTATGGGAAATCTCCTAGCTTCATCCTCGAAAGTCACGGCTGGTACATGGATAAGCTTTGATATTACCAATTATATTACTGGCGAAGGTGATTTTAGTGTTGGACTGAGAACTCCAAGTTTAACCGCATTAAGCTTGTCAAGTCGAGAAACAGGTGAATTTGCACCTCGGTTGATTATTGATCTGGAGTAGAAAAAAATTTGAGCCTTTACTAGAATTCCAATTTTATATTCAGGTTAAATCCGACAACCTTTTTAAACTGAAATGATATCTATTAGTTAGTAGATATCATTTCAGTTTTATCAAATTGAATTACTGACTAGGATAATTCAATTTTGTTATTATTTCCTTTGCCACCCGTAGTCCCCCCAAAGCCACAGCAGCTGTAGATTGCCCTGGAAAAATTGAATCCCCAACCATCCACAAGTTGTCTGCAATTTTCGGGTGAAAACTCTCAAATAAGCTGGTTTGTGGAAAACCGCC
>JACZIY010000347.1 GCA_014860845.1 Anaerolineaceae bacterium | reverse complement strand
AGTACATGGTACTGGTGGGTCACTGACAGCATTACCCATTATTGAAACATTGCTTGGTGATGTATCTGCATATGTACCCACGAATGTTATTTCAATTACCGATGGACAAATTTACCTGGAATCGAATTTATTTAATGCTGGTATTCGCCCAGCTGTCAATGCTGGTATCTCTGTCTCCCGGGTTGGTGGATCTGCTCAAACGAAGGCTATGAAACAAGTTGCTAATCGCCTACGTTTGGATATGGCAGCATTTCGAGATTTAGCAGCATTTGCTCAATTTGGTGCAGATTTGGATAAAGCCACCCAGGATCAATTGAATCGTGGTCTTAGATTACAGGAAGTACTTAAACAACCTCAATATGAGCCGATGGATTTGGAAGACCAAGTGATCACGTTGTTTGCGAGTGTAAACGGGTTCGCAGATAAAATTATTCTTGATCAAGTAAAAGATTGGCAGATAGGTCTAATTAAGTATATGGAGAATACCTATCCTGAACTTCGAAAAGACATAGCAACTAAAAAACGAATCACTGAAGAAACAGAAAAGAAACTGAGAGAAGTAATTCCTGTCTATAATTCAACCTGGAAATAAAACTGGATAAGGAAAAATATTCATGAGTTCAGCTCGCGAAATGCGATTACGTATAAAAAGTATAAAAAACTTATCACAGGTTACTCGAGCCCTACAGACTGTTAGTGCCAGTAAAGTGCGCAAGTCGATGCAAGCTATGTCAGCCACCAGTGCGTACGCAGAGAAAGCCATGCAAGTTCTTGTTCATTTAGCGAAACAACCTGGACATCAAATGCTACACCCGTTGCTGGCTGAGCGACCGGAAATTCGAAATACATTGTGTATCCTAATAACAAGTGATCGTGGGCTTGCAGGATCATACAATGTTAATATTGTTCGGAAAACCCTGAATTTTTTCGAGGATTTTAAAACGCCTGTATCTTATGTTGCGGTTGGAAGAAAAGGCAGAGATCTGTTAGTGCGCAGAAGAAAGAAAGTAATTGCTGATTTTAGCCAAATTCCATCCCCTCCGCGATTTAATGATGTATCTGCGATAGGGTGGCTCGCAGTTGATGAATTTCTTGGGAAAAATTACGATCAGATATTTGTTGCCTACACTCAATTTGAAAGCATGATTTCACAAATTCCTGTTGTTAGACGCATTTTACCCTTATTTGTTGAGACTGATGAAGAAAATGATCTTTACCAACAGCAAAATGAAGTAAAGAAAACAACAGGTGTATATTTCTACGAACCTGGCCAAACTGAAATATTGGATGAAATCGTACCTCGATTTACTGCATTGCAGATTTACCAATCAATTTTAGTTGCTCAAGCCAGTGAAAATGCTGCCAGGATGATTTCAATGCAGAATGCTACAGAAAATGCATCTGAGTTAATATCAATTCTTCAACTTGATTACAATAAAGCTCGTCAACAAAGCATTACCAATGAAATGTTGGATATTGCCGGTGGCGCAGAAGCATTATCGCAAGCAAAATAAAATTACTTTCTTAATGGAGAAAATAAATGGATAAAAATAATGGAAAAGTCTTGCAGGTGTTAGGTGGAGTTGTTGATGTTCAATTTTCTCCTGATAATATCCCTGATTTGTTTGAAGCATTAGAAATAATTAATGACAATGGAACCAAAATCATTCTTGAGGTACAAAAACAATTACCAAATAGTGCTATTCGGTGTATTTCAATGGCGTCCACTGACGGTCTTCAAAGAGGTGTGGATGTCATTCGTACTCATAATTCGATCAAAGTTCCTGTCGGATTAGCTACTTTAGGAAGAATTTTTAATGTTTTAGGTGAACCAGTGGATGGATTAGGAGAAGTCACTGCGGATACTTTTTACCCGATCCATAGGTCTGCGCCACCATTTTCTGAACAATCAACACGCGTTGAAGTGTTTGAAACCGGATTAAAAGTAGTTGATTTGATTGCCCCATTTACCAAGGGTGGAAAGACAGGCATATTTGGCGGGGCAGGTGTGGGAAAAACCGTCATCATTATGGAACTGATTCGATCGATTGCTGCAGTTCATCAAGGTAATTCTGTTTTCGCCGGAGTGGGTGAACGAACACGCGAGGGTACACAGCTTTATCGTGAAATGATGGAATCAGGTGTTATGAAGGACACTGTGATGGTGTTTGGTCAAATGAATGAACCTCCTGGCGTTAGACTACGTGTAGCATTAACAGCATTATCTATGGCTGAATTTTTCAGGGATCAGGGTAAAGATGTTTTACTATTTATTGATAACATTTTTAGATTTACAATGTCTGGTTCAGAAGTTTCGGCGTTATTAGGGCGTATGCCATCAGCTGTGGGTTATCAACCAACTTTGGCTACTGAAATGGGTGAATTACAAGAAAGAATCACCTCAACAAGAAGTGGCTCCATTACATCCATGCAGGCTGTGTATGTGCCTGCTGATGATTATTCAGATCCTGCTCCAGTA
>JACZIY010000346.1 GCA_014860845.1 Anaerolineaceae bacterium | reverse complement strand
CAACAAATTTCTACTCACTATCGGTAGCATTTGTTGCTTCAGCTCCATAATCCAGCACATCACGCACATTGGAATGCGATAATGGTGGACTGATGATGCCTTTATCTTCCAATTCATCGACCATTCTTGCCGCCCGGGTATAGCCGATCCGCAATTTGCGTTGCAGCATGGTAATGGATGCTTTGCCTTCTTTGCGGACAATCTCAATGGCTTCTTTTAACAAAGGATCAGCGTCACTGTTTTCCATGTCTTCAAACAGGGGAACCTGTTTTGCTGGACCGTCAGAAATGAAAGCAGGTGTTTCCTGATCGCTTTTCTGCACTACAGGTGTAGCTGCCTGAACATTCATGGCTTGCAAGCGCCAGTAATCCACCGTTCGGGCGATCTCCTGTTCAGTGATAAAGACACCCTGCAAACGCACAGGTGCAGCTGCGTCTGGTGCCTGGAAGAGCATATCGCCACGTCCGAGCAGGCGTTCCGCCCCGGGTTGGTCCAGGATGACACGGCTATCGATACCGGAAGCCACTGCAAAGGCAATACGAGCCGGGAAGTTGGCTTTGATCAGGCCGGTGACAACATCCGTGGAGGGGCGTTGAGTCGCCAGGATCAGGTGAATACCGGTGGCACGGGCAAGCTGTGCCAGTCGGGTGAGAGCGCGTTCGGTTTCATCCGGGGCGAGCATCATCAAATCAGCGAGCTCGTCAATCACGACCACCATGTAAGGGAATTTATCTGTTTGCGTTTTATTGTATTCAGATATGTTGCGGGTACCCACCTGTGAGAAGCGGTGGTAGCGTGCATCCATTTCACGTTGTATCCATTGCAATGCACCGACTACTTTTTCGGTATCGGTAATCACCGGAGATAGAAGATGCGGAATACCGTTATAACCAGTCAATTCCACTCGTTTTGGATCCACCATGATTAAGCGTAAATTGGCTGGAGAGTTATTGAGCAATAGACAACAAATAATCGAATTGACGCATACCGATTTGCCAGATCCGGTGGTACCGGCTATCAATAAATGCGGAAGACCTGTCAGGTCGGATGAAACAGGTTCACCGGACACATTCATACCGAGTGCAATTTTCAAGGGAGATTTCTTCTGGTTGAAACTCTTGCTATCGATGATTTCTACCAATGTGACCCGGTTCGATTCGGAATTTGGCACTTCAATCCCGACGTAGCTGTGTCCTGGGACAGGCGCTTGAATACGGATTCTGGGGGCTGCCAATGCCAGGGCAAGATCATCCGCCAGATTGGCAATCTTGCTGACACGAACACGCGTTCGGCCAGCACGGGTTTCGACAAACAGTGGCTCCACACCAAACTGAGTGATGGTGGGACCGCGTTTGATCTCGACGATTTTGGCAGGTGCACCAAAAGAGGTGAGCGTTTCTTCAATTAAAGATGCCCGTTCTTTATCGATGTTGCTTTCGATGCTGACAATTGTTGCCGGGTCTAGAATGGTTTTTATATCGGGTAGTTTCCATTTACCCGCACTGGCGTCCTGTGTGACAGACGGCTGCAAGCGGGATGCATTGGCCGTTGATGGTACTGCCTGATGGGTTTGCGATGAAGTGGCTGGCGTGCTTTTTTGCGCACCAGAAGTTTGGGGCGATGTTTGGGCAGGTTTTTCGGATTTTTGCTGTACAGGCACTGGATGATCCAGGGGAATAAAATCATCCTGCAATAATTCCTCTATTTCGTGGGATGCAGATGATTTGGATGGATGCAGCTTTTCCAATCGTTGCGCCCGTTCTCTGGCAGCCTGACGACTTTTTCGATCTGCCTGAAATTTTTCCCAGATGGGTTGAAATTTTCGAAATATATCCGGTATGGATAGGTCAAGAGTGAGTCCCAAGGCGATTAATACCCATGCGGACATCACAATCACCGCCCCTGCATTTCCTAAACCTTTGATCAATGAGATCTCAAAAAAAGCACCTAAATAACCACCACCCTGTCCTGCTTTGGCTGTCTCCCAACCACCGGTTGAGAATAAGTGCAGCCAGGTTAGCAGATTAAGGTATAGGAAAAGGATGCCAGTGATTCTCCCTGCTGAAAGCAATGGTAATTTTTCAACGTTTCTCAAAACCAACCAGATGCCTACCACTAATAAAGCCAATGGTAAGACAAAAGTACCCCAGCCAGCAACTTGCGAAATGGATTGTATCCACCAGTTGGTCACCGTGCCACGTTGGGAAGTTAACAAGGAAAGAATCGTCAGGAACCCAACCAATGCCAGAAAAATACCCAGGATATCCAGTTTTCTTTCATTGGAGATATTATTCCATTGCCAGTTTGATTTTGAAGATGAGCGAGATTTACGTGATTTTGCTCTTGATCTGGAAATGGAAGGGGTTTTTGATCGTGATGAACTTTTCACTGTGCGGGATGACGATCTTGAACTTGTTTTATTGCTGCTGGATCTGGGTTTTTGTGCCAAAAGAGGACTCCAAAACTGAAAGGTTGTTCTAATTATAACAAATTTGGGAAGGCAGTTCTACCAGACCCCTGATGTAATGTTTATGGTGTGTTGGATCAATGAATCTTGAGATTAATAGTGAATGCTCAAAGAATAGAACATGTGATTCATATCCATCTGGATATTCTCATTTTTTATAACTCTTGTAAGGAATCAATTACCTTTTTCGTTGCCTCAAAAGCAAGCGGTGGTAATTTGTTCAGAGCGAAAAAAGCCACCTCATCCGCATCGTCTCCAGCAGATAAATCACCCCCTATGATTTCAGCATCATATACGATGACCATATCCGCGCCCCGATCATGTTCACGCCCACTGATGATATCTCGCAGACTGGTGATTCTCACAACCAGACCAGTCTCTTCCAAGCACTCCCGGATAGCTGCGTCTTTTGGGTCTTCATGTGCGTCCACAAATCCAGCCGGTAAGGTCCAGTCACCTTTATTGGGGTTGAAAATGCGACGGGCAAGTAAAATTGTCCCATTTTGTTGCACCAGAACGGCGGCAGCCACTTTGGGATCTTCATAATGCACCCATTCACAAGCCGGGCAGGTTGCTCTGGCTTTTCCATAAATTTCTTTCGGTTGAATGGGTGATCCGCAATAGGGGCAGAATTTAATATCAATGCGGTGATGATGTCCCACTAAAACGACCTTTTTCGCAAAATGATTGCTGTAATGGCAGAGATGATGGCAATGCTGGCAAAAAGAATCTGGCTAACTCTTAACCATGGGAATGGTTCAGATAATGTCGGTATCGGTTTTTTGCCAGCTTCACGCAGGATGTTTAATACAGAATTATTAAAAGCATCGGTTTCATCAGCTGAACGAATGCCCAGAATGGGTCCTGCACCGGTGATCGGTTCAGAATCCGCCTGTTTCATTACTGCCCGTTCTTCTTCAGGTATGGGAGCTGGTTCCTCGGCAGGCATTTCGGGCATTTCAGGTTCGATCTCAGCACCACCACCTACAGGAGGAGCAGTAAGCATGCCGGCACCCATATCTCCGCCACCGCCATAACCACCTTCAATTTTTGCCTGTGGATAACCCCACTCAAAAATCTGCGGTGAATCGGCAGAATCCATCGCATCAGCCGCCATGGGCGCCGCCTCCATTGCCAGCATTTCATTGGAAGTTGCAGCCTTCTGTGACAGTACATTCGATATCATGCCGGGCAAGAATTCAAATAAGATCACAACTACCAGAAAAATGGTCGCAATTACAGAAGCAAAAGAGAAAAATGGGAAGAGTGGTTTCCTGGCTGGGCGAATTTGAGCTGCCATTTCTGGGGTCAGCGTGAAACTGCGCGGTACAGGAACTTTCTTCGCATGTTGCAGCAGATAGCGAGTCTGTTGCATCTCCATTAAAGTTTGTTTCAGTTGTGGTTCACTTTGAAGACGTGTTTCTAAAATCGAAACTTCCCGGTTGGTTAATTGTCCATCCAGGTAGTTCGATAATAATTGCCAGTCTTTCGGTGAGTAATTTAATTTCATTGTGTTCCCTCACCATCAAGACGAAAAATATCCGGCAAAAGTTCCCGGAAAAATTGCAGACATTCCCTTAACTTTCCGCGTGCACGAGCTAATCGGCTCTTGATGGTTCCAAGAGGTAGCCCGGTGGAATCAGACACTTCCTGATAGTCCATTCCCTGAATATCGACCATTACAACCACCAGGCGAAAATCCTGTTTCATTGACTGTAAGCAATTCTGGATAGCGCCTTCCAATTCTGAGGACTCTAGCACCTCTTCTGGGGAAGGATTTTCATCTTTTAACCAGGAGGGAGATTCTATTTCTTCTTCACCTTCAGGGTCATATGGTTCCAGGGGTGTGGTGGGGCGTCTTTTCTGCCGCCGGATTTCGTCCAGGCAGGTGTTAGAGACAATTCTCATTACCCATGATTTGAAAGATCCACCCCGGTAACCGGATAAAGCTTTATAGGCAGAGATAAAAGCATTTTGAGTAGCATCAGCTGCTACATCAGGATCGCCTAACATGCGGTAAGCCAGATTAAAGGCCATTTCCTGATATTCAAGTACCAGGCGATTGAAGGCATTCAAGTCACCTTGCTGAGCTGATAATGCTAATCCGATCTCATCCATAATGATTCTTTCTGATGGTTATACATTCCCAATAACGTGCATAATGTCCATTATATACCACACCTACTTGCAACTGCAAATGACCAGCGCACTTCATTGATAACCGAATTAGTGTTAAGAAACAAGCTCAATCGTAGAAGGTTTTAAGGGATATAATTGCACGATGAGAATGATGAATTCGATGGATGATGTAGAGAAACCTTCAGAAAACTGCCAATAATTTAAGGTGTCCAATGCGTTTATCAAATTTACGAAGTATTACTTCTTTCATCTATCGCTGGTTTAATATTCCCCAAACTGCACCGGAGATCAACCGGTTAAACTTCAGAAATGTGCAGATTGATGCGATTGGTGTTGGTCTTGCCAGCACAGGGGCACCTTTTTTACCGGTTTTATTAACCAGACTGGGAGCCAACAC
>JACZIY010000345.1 GCA_014860845.1 Anaerolineaceae bacterium | reverse complement strand
CATATCAGAGGTTTCATGAATTCAAAATTTCAAAAATCAATTGTTCTACCCGTTCTGACAGATAAAAATTTTTCAACTCATTCAGGCTTAATGGATTTGGCTTTGGGAAAAAATGTCAGTTTCGACCAGACAGAGAAAAGCTTTTTATTGGCAGAAATTCATACTGATGGCCCAAATTGTGTTTGGATCAATCTGGATGCTGATGACCACGACCCAGGGCGTTTCTGGTTAAAATTTGTGGCAGGTTTGCGGAAGTTTCTACCTGGTGTTGGCAAGGAAGTCATTGGCAGTTTGTTGGATCATCATTCTCAACCATTAAATCCAGTGCTTTTGACTCTTTCGCAGGAACTTGGTCAGCAAGAAATGCTGGTTGTCATTGAGAATGTCCAATTTTTGAGTCACCAGACCTGGTGGAAATTTGTACAAGAATGGCTAAACCAAAGTTTTGCAACAAAATGGATTGGTTTGCAAGTGGACCATCAGGATACATCGATTTCCGAGAATAAAACCTTTGACGAGGTGAATTATGGTCATCAGTATGGGAGTCTGTCTAAACAGCTAATAGATGATCAAGAATGGTTAGAATATCTACGACTCCTTCTAGCAAACAAGGAATTTGAATTGGCAGGAGAATTATTGGAGGAAAAAGGGGAAACCTGGATGCAAAATGGTTTTGACCCTTTGGAGTTTTTGTTCTGGCTCAGGGAAATTCCCAGTGTTCTATTGAATGCTCGACCAATATTGTGTTGGTTAGGGGCAAAAGCCTGCCATTCATTAGAATTACCACTTTTGGTTAATTATTATTCAAACGTCGCTGAACATTCACTTAGCTCTTTATCCCGTTTCAGCAAAAACCAGGATGAGTGGTTTAAAATGGTAATCAATGAGCGCGGGGTAACCGTTGGCGAATTATTGGATAAAATGAATCTTCTGAAACAATAAAATCTTAGGAAAACCCATGTACAAAACATTTGATGAACTGAAGAAAGACTATCAAATTCGGCCAGCCAGAATGGATGATGCACAGGAAGTGGCGGATTTATTCAACCGCTGCTCACAGGAAATTATCCAGAAGGATGAATTTGAAGCTGGCGAACTCACAGCTGGTTGGGAATCCGAATCTCTGGAAATGGAGAAAGACACCATCATGGTGAGGGATCACGATACGCTGATTGCTTATGGGGACGTTTGGGGTGTGCTGCCTCCGTATGTGCGAGTGAACACCTGGGTTCGGGTTCATCCAGCGTATAAAAATCGCGGGATTGGCTGGGTACTCAACCAATGGACGGAAGCAAGGGCCAGAGAATTCACACAAAAGGCAGATAAACACCTGCAGACATTTACCGTGAATTATATGAATATCAATGATCACGCATCCATCCAGTTGTTGACTGATCTAGGAGCGAAGCCTGTCCGTTACAGTTTTGTGATGGAAGGTGAATTACCTGAGGAAATTTCTGTTCCTGTTCTGCCTGAGAAAATAACGATTAGAAAGATTGATCCTGCAGAATATAAAAAGGTCTACTATTTAAAGGAAGAAGCATTCGAAGACCACTGGGGACATATCGGAACCACTGTGGAGGAAGGAATAAAAGAATTTGAAAGTGAGCATCTGCAGGATCCAAATTATGATCCGGATTTGTGGTTTGCTGCAGAGGCGAATGGAGAAATGATTGGGATGATTTTTGGCAGTAAATCGACCCCATTTGGTCCAGACTATGGCTGGGTTTCGATCCTGGGAGTGAAACGGGAATGGCGGCATAGAAGAATTGGTAAAGCCTTGATGTTACATTTTTTCCAGATAATCAAAGAAAAAGGAAGCCATAAAGTCGGCTTAAGTGTCGATTCGGATAGCCTCACCGGAGCTACACAATTGTATGAGTCTGTCGGTTTACGTGTGATTGAACAATATGTGCGCATGGAGAAAATTCTAAAGGATGGTATTGACCTGCGCGTGCGCGATTTGGAACCATCGAAACATGATACCAGTAACCAGAACGGACTCTAATTGATGCAGCGCTATCGAATTCCCGCTAAAAGAACCAGAGCCGAAATCATGGTGGTAAATTCGCGATTCATCGTAACAGCAGCACCGGTTTTCAGTGTGGAGGAAGCCAGAGAATTTATTCATGCAGTAAAGCAGGAATTTTCGGATGCGAGCCATAATGTACCGGCTTTTCTGGTGGGATTTGGTCAATCGGTGACCGCCCACTGCAGCGATGATGGCGAACCATCCGGGACAGCTGGCCGTCCAGCCCTGGCGGTTCTGCAGGGCAGTGGGTTGGGGGATATAGCGGTGGTGGTAACACGGTATTTCGGAGGAACAAAACTGGGAACCGGGGGATTGGTCCGGGCTTATTCCGATGCTATCAAAGCGATTTTGAAAATTCTACCTCTTGCTGAAAAAGTTCCAACGTATACGGTTATGCTGATGATTCCTTACTCACTTTATGAACAGGTGAAATTGATCATTCATGAATTCATGGGAAAGGTTCTGGATGAGAATTTTGGCGGAGAGGTAACCATCAGTATTCAAT
>JACZIY010000344.1 GCA_014860845.1 Anaerolineaceae bacterium | reverse complement strand
TTTTTGGCGAGCTGCATTATGGAAACAGGTTGCGCCATTAGATCCATCCATTTATTTCGCCATGGATTATGACTTATGGCTGCGTCTGGCAAAAATTAACAATATTGTGTACATACCAAAATTGTGGGCGAACTTTCGTTTACATGGCGACGCTAAAACCATATCAGAAGATGATCGCTGCTGGCCAGATATGTTAAAAATACATTATCGCGATGGGGGAAAGTGGTGGCAACCAATCGTGTGGAAGTATTGGCTTCGTAAATTGGCAGCTCCTTATATTCGATATAAACGTAAAAGAATGATTGGCAAAGATTCATAACTGCCAAACTGTATATTTTCTTTCGGATTCAATTACTCAAGTTGCTATAATTGGGAAAAAGAATTCTGGGTTAGGTATGAAATTAAAAAATTTACTGCATTTGATTTTCCTTTTTTTATTGCTATTGACAGCATGTTCGGATAGCGAGGTTACATTTACCCCTCCGGTTGTTGATTTTCCCACACCAACCAACGTAATGGTTGATACACCAGATCCCACCGAAACATTTTCTGAAGTGGAGACTAAAGAAACATCACAGCCTGTTGAAGCAATAACAGAGGAGAAGCCAACTTCTGTCACAACATTTCCAGACACCTCTCAATATCAGTGGTTGGAAATCGCGTCCGGGTTTACGAAACCATTAGGGATGACATCTTTTTTTGATGGCAACCTACTAATATATGTCCTTGAACAGAATGGAGTTATTCGTGTGATTGAGAATGGCTCTTTACTAAATGCACCATTTCTGGATATTAAAAATAAGGTCACTTCGAGCGCATCAGAACAAGGTTTGTTGGGAATTGCGCTGGATCCCAATTTTGCAACGAATGGTATATTTTTTCTTAATTATTCTGGCCGAGGTGGTAATACAGTAATCGCCAGATTTGTTGCCAATGAGGATCGGAAATCTGCCGATCCTGATAGTGAACAGAATATTCTGACTTATGAGCAACCTTATTCAAACCATAATGGAGGAAACCTCGTGTTTGGTCCTGATGGTTTCCTCTATATCGGATTGGGAGATGGCGGTTCTGGTGGAGATCCGGAGATGAGGGCACAGAATCCTGATACATTATTAGGAAAGATGCTTCGAATTGCCGTGCAGGATCAGGAATTTTATGCAATTCCCTCTGATAATCCTTTCCAGAGTGG
>JACZIY010000004.1 GCA_014860845.1 Anaerolineaceae bacterium | reverse complement strand
GAAGAGGAAATGTCGCTTGGCGATATGATGACCCTGCTCAAATTGCGTAAAGGCAATTATGCCCTGGTGGAGGAAAAAATTCCACCCAAAGCGATTGCTATCGGGAAAGCCATCAAGGATTTGAATTTACCTGAACAGTGTGTGCTGGCTGCCATTTTCCGGAAAGGTGAGGTTGTGATGCCGCATGGAAATACCGTGTTTGAAGTTGGTGATGAAGTCCTCGCTATCACCGACCGCGAAGGAGCGGAACAATTTCAAAAAGTATTCTCTGATTTGAACAACTTGAATGGGAAAAGCGGTTAATCGAGTAAGAATTGCAATTCTTACCTTAAATGAGGAGGAAGTGTCAGGAAGCCTGTCTTGCCACTTCCTTTTTCATTATCGCTGAATGGGAACTTTCGCACGATGAATTCACAGGCTTTATCACCGGTTGCTGAACATGCCAGCTCCTGCACCGGATATTCATCGCGTCCAAACAGATAATGCAAGCCTCCGCGAATCAAACCTACTGTATAAAAACAGACCGGTGATGATTTTCCATGCACACCCCAACAGGCAACACAATGCTGAATGGTCAGGTGATAATGACTGGAGCTTTCTTCAATTTTGATTTTTTGATCACTGGTCGCCTGCATCAAATGGCTGATCGTTTCGAGGCTGACCCGTAATCTCAGGGTACTTTCTGTATTCTTATGCAGCCAGCGCAACGTCTCTCGGACGACTTCCGTACCCCCAAAACTACTGGCAAAGCTGCGTTTTGCAGATGAATACACCAGGGTTCTTAAAGCTGTATTACCAAAGATATCCTCCACTTGTTGATTGATATTGACCAGGGATTCATACGGTGCTGTTTTTTCGTGGCGGGTATTCACGATATTGCGAACATTATCCATCCAACCAGAGCGTTTTAACACCATGATCACACTCTTCTCGCCTACAAGAGACACCAGCTCATTCAAGTAGGATAGGAGTACTTTGCCAGAGAAATACACATCACTGCCTGGCAATACGCTCATCTTGTTCCTTTGATAAATTGGGACTGAAATATTATTTTGCATACATATGTATCCACAAATTCTCTACTTAGATTATAGAATTTTTTCAGTCTAAATGGCATGTTTTCCCCTTACAACCTGGGAGAATCAAGAATTCCTGAATTAACA
>JACZIY010000343.1 GCA_014860845.1 Anaerolineaceae bacterium | reverse complement strand
TTTCAATTTTTTCAATTTTTTTTGAATTAACAGCTTCTTCAGGATATCCAAAATTTATAGAAGAACGGGTTTTTACTTCAAAAAAAATTAAATCATCATTTTCAAACCCAATTAAATCGATTTCACCAGATTGAGTTCGATAATTTTTTTCAACAATTCGAATACCTCTTTCGACGAGATAATTATGCGCGGTTTCTTCACCCCAACGGGCTAATGTTTGTTTATCCATGGTTGAATTAAAAATTCTATCATGGTTGAACTGATTCCAATTTAAATTCATGCTAAACTTGACTATAATTGGTTTAATGCCAAAAAGATTAATATCTGGGATGCCATATTTGGAGGGATTTTGCCGTCAGCCGAAATTATCACAATCGGAACAGAGCTTTTATTAGGAGAAATTCAGGATACAAACACGCGATACATTGCTCGTTTCTTGCGAAATGAAGGAATAGACCTTTTTCGTACAACCATGATTGGTGATAATGAAAATAGAATTACAGCCACGGTAATGGAGTCATTATCCCGCTCAGATATCGTCATAACAACAGGTGGCTTAGGGCCGACTGTTGATGATCCAACCAGAAATGCAATTGCTAGATCAATAGGCACTGAATTAGAATTTCGGCCTGAACTATGGGAACAAATCCGACAACGTTTTGAGCGTTTTGGAAGAATTCCTACGGAAAATAACAAGAAACAAGCCTATATTCCGATGGGTGCCATGGCTATTGAAAATGCTGTGGGAACTGCACCTGCTTTTTATTGTCGAGTTGAAAATGGATTGATCATTTCATTGCCTGGTGTACCAAAAGAATTGGAATACTTATTAGAAAATCAAGTAAAAGACATTCTACGAAACCAATTTAACAATAAATATGTAATTCAGACATATGTAATTCATACGTCAGGAATTGGGGAATCTGTAATTGATGAAAAAATCGCTGATTTGGAGACACTTTCCAATCCGACAGTTGGAATTGTTGCTTACCCAGGCCAGACCGATATCAGAATAACAGCAAAAGCGCTAAATAAAGCGAAAGCAACAAAAATGATTTCAAATATTCTGAATATAATCACACAAAGATTAGGTGGTTTTATTTTTGGATTTAATGAAGATACACTTGATGAAGTAATAGCTAAATTATTGCTTAGTTTAAATTTAAAAGTTTGTTTGATTGAAAATGGTACCGATCAACTGGTTAAACAATTGTTACAAAAATATAATATTCTGATTTCGGAAACAGAAAATACTAACATTGAGAATCTAGAAAGTCTGGAGAAAAACCTGGAAAATCTTTACAAAAATATCTATCCAAATATTCTCCTAGTAACAGAACTTATAAAAACAAATGATAAGAGTGCATCGCTCACAATAAACTATTTTCATAATGACCAAATAATAAGAAAATCCTTTCAATTTGGTGGTCATGATAATCTCTCTTTAACCTGGGCAGCGAATACAACGATGCACTTTCTGAGGTTACAACTTACACAAAACTAATCGGAGGCATTAATGGAAAAAGTATCATTGATCATTAAAAATGCAAATGTATTGACAATCGATGAGGAATTCAACCAATTTAGTCCCGGAGCTGTAGCAATTGAAAATGATGTTATTAAAGCAGTTGGGTTCGAATCAGAAATTCTAAAATCATTCTCAGCTGATGAAATTATTGATGCAAACGAAAAAGTTTTAATGCCAGGATTAATCAATGCCCACACACATGTTCCTATGACTCTTTTGCGTGGATTAGCAGATGATTTGCGATTAGATGTATGGCTGTTAGGTTATATGATGCCTGTTGAACGAGAATATGTTACTCCGGAATTTGTTCAATTAGGAACAAAATTAGCCTGTGCTGAAATGATCCGTTCCGGTATCACATGTTTTGCGGATATGTATTATTTTGAGGATGACGTGGCTGAAGCAACAGCGAAAGTAGGTTTACGTGCAGTTTGTTCAGAAAGTATTCTAAAATTTCCGACACCAGATGCTCAGTCATATGAAGAATCCATAGCTTACTCTATAAAATTCATAGAGAAATGGAAAAACCATCCACTTATTGTGCCTGCAATTGCCCCACACGCCCCTTACACCTGTACGCCAGAAATCATTGAAAAATCAAAGAATATTGCTATTAAATATGACATCCCGTTGCATATCCATCTTGCCGAAACGCAAAGCGAAGTCGAAAATGTAGTAGCTGAACATGGGATGCCCGTAATTCCATATATGGATCAACTAAAATTGTTCGAAGCCAAAGTTATTGCTGCACATTGTGTTCATATTGATCCAGGAGAAATACGAATGCTCAAAGCCAAAAATGCTGGTGTAGCTCATAATCCTTCCTCAAACTTAAAATTAGCTTCAGGGATTTCCCCTATAAAACAAATGATGGATATTGGTATTAATGTTGGGATTGGAACAGATGGTCCTGCATCCAATAATGATCTTGATATGTTTGAGGAGATTCGATTAACAACTTTTCTCGCGAAAGGATCTTCCGGGGATCCCACTGCACTTCCTGCAAAAACAACCATCGCAATGGCTACACGTATTGGTGCCAAAGCTTTGCATTTGGAAGACATTACCGGTTCCATTACTCCAGGAAAACGTGCAGATCTCATACTGATTGACATAAAGAAAATTCATAATTCTCCCTGGTTCAGGCATCTTTCGGATAGCCTTTATAGTCAGGTTGTTTATGCTGCGAAAGCTAATGATGTTTCAGATCTGATGGTAAATGGTAAATGGCTGATGAAAGATCACCAACTATTAACCATTGATGAAGAATCACTTATGAAACAAGGGCAGGATTATGCCCAAAAAATTGACACTTTTTTGTTCCACCGCGAATCTTCAATTCTCTCAAAACTTGTCGCTATTGGAGGAACAATGGAGGGAGAAAGCTTTGAAGTCCAAATCAAGGTTGATATTGATGATCCTGCTGGAACAATAAATTCGATACTGAATAGTGGACTAACCATTCAACGAAAACGTCATTATCACGAATATGATACTTATTTCTTTTTTGATGATCCCAAACAGGGTCGCTTAAGATTTAGAGAAGATCATTTCATATCGGAAAAGAATGATGTAATTAATGTTCGTTCTCGGCTCACGCTGATTGGAGAAAGCAGTGAAAAATATCTCCCTCAGGAGGTGATGTTATCCAGATCAAGGTTTTATGCACCTGCAACCCAGAGTTTACGATTTTATAAAGAATATTTTAATCCTGCAAGCACAATCGAAGTAGAGAAAGATAGAAAACGATTTTTGGTAAGCTATAAAGATACTGAAATCTTTATAAATGTCGACACATTCATCGTTCCAAAATTGGGATCATATTTGGAAATAAAGAGTAGAACCTGGAGCAGGTTGGACGCAGAAATTAAAACCAAATTAGTCATTGAATTGATTGAGTTATTAGGTTTACAGAATAAACCAACAATTTCTAAAGACTATATAGAATTAATATGAGTCTATATGGTTTCAGGGAGAGAAATGTGAAAAAAAATAGTCCTATAAATATTTTGTTTATCGCTTCAGAAGCCGCTCCTTTAATCAAAGTTGGCGGATTAGGCGATGTAGCTGGCTCATTACCTAAGGCGTTAAAAAATTTACTACCCAACCAATTATCTGGACATGAATTGGATATTCGACTGGTGATTCCCTTCCATTCGATGATTAATCAGAAACTGGAAAATATTCAATTGATTTCATCTTTTCTGGTTAAACATAGTCATGGAAATATTCCTGCAAGGGTATTTCTTACCAGCGTTGAAGGCGTCCCAGTCTACCTGATCGAGGGTGGTTCAATTCTTTCCGATCAAAATGTTTATTCTTCGAACCCTGAATATGATGCTAAAAAATACATCTTTTTTTCTATTGCAGCACTTGAAATGGTGAAAAACATTAATTGGCACGTAGATATTATTCATGCCAATGATTGGCACACTGCCATTACGTGTTATGACTTAAAACTAAGGAAATCAACCGACCCATTCTTTAGAAATACAAAATCCGTTTTGTCAATGCACAATATGCCTTATATGGGTGCTGGATCTGAAAGAATATTAAATGAATTTGGTTTGCCGAATTGTACCTGTACTGACCTCCCTGATTGGGCGCGATCCATTCCTCTACCAATTGGCATGTATGCTGCTGATTTTTTATTGACAGTCTCTCCGAATTATGCCAAAGAAATTCTAACCCCAGATTACGGATGTGGATTACAGGATTTCTTGAATAAAAGAAAAGATACACTCTCAGGAATTTTGAATGGTTTGGATGAATCAAAATGGGATCCAAGCACTGATAAAACATTACACTTTAATTATGATTCAGCACAATTAGAT
>JACZIY010000039.1 GCA_014860845.1 Anaerolineaceae bacterium | reverse complement strand
CTCTTAATGCCCGACTTTCCGGATCTGGATAAATATTGATATTTTTCAGATTTGATAAAACTTTTTTAACCGCTGGTGCAGGACCATAGGGGTTTTCGTTGGCATCCAGCTTGACGATGTCCTCCATTTTCCGACCCAATTTTTTCGAAAGCACTTCAAATGGTTCAATCGGTGTGTATTTTTGGAAATCGCGGAATCGTTTCGCAGTCTTCATAAGCGTATCTCCGCTGCTGATGCGTGCGCATCCAACCCTTCAGCCTTTGCGATGATCGCTGCTGCTGGGGCAATTTGAGAAACCGTTTGATCATCCAAACCTATCAGGCTGATGATCTTTATAAAATCCCAGACGTTAATAGGGGATGCAAATCTGGCAGATCCACTGGTGGGCATTACGTGACTGGGACCGGCAACATAGTCGCCAAGCACTTCAAAAGAGTTTTCCCCGATAAAGATTCCACCAGCGCAGGTAATTTTTTCCACCCAGCGCCAGGGATTCTCAACTGCGAGACAAAGATGTTCTGCACCATACGCATTCGCAAAAGAGATTGCTTCTTCTATGTCTTTCGTAATGACAGCTCCCCCTCTGTTTAAAAAAGCGGAATTAATCATTTCGGTTCGGGTTAAATTATTGGTCTGCAGGATGATTTCTTCGCGAACTTGTTTAGCCAATTTTTGAGATGGCGTTAATAAAATTGCAGATGCCAACAGGTCATGCTCTGCCTGAGCCAACAGGTCGGCTGCAACCCAGGCAGGTTTGGCATTTTCATCTGCGATGACCATGGTTTCTGTTGGCCCAGCCAGATTATCAATCCCTACAGAACCATAGACCTGTTTTTTTGCCAACGTTACAAATAAATTTCCTGGCCCGAAGATTTTATCGACGGGTTTTATGCTTTCTGTTCCGTATGTCAGGGCAGCAATTGCCTGTGCTCCTCCAATGGAGTAGATTTCATTCAGGCCTAACATATTGGCTGTAGCTAAAATTAAAGGAGAGACTTTGCCCGTACTTCGTTCCGGGGGTGCTACCAGCACAATCTCTTTGACACCTGCTACCTGAGCAGGCACAGCTGACATAATCACACTGGAAGGTAAGGGAGCCGTACCAGCTGGAATGTACAATCCAACCCTATGGATCGGGCGGATCAATTGTCCCAATGTTCCCCCCAGGTCATTGCTAATCCAGGATGAGATTGGTTGGCGCCGGTGAAAAGTACGCACTCGATCGATACTCAATTGCAATGCTGCCTTTATTTCTGGAGAAATGGATTGGATAGATGTTTGTATTTCTTCTGCGCTGATTCGGAAATTGGTCAAAGCCGTTCCATCCAGTGTGAGTGTCCAATGCTTAAGTGCCTGGTCTCCCTGTGTACGGACCTCTTTGATAATTCTGACGACTGCCTGATCAGGTGTTAGATTTTCACCAAAAAATTTCAGCATGTTTTGTCGCATGGATTCCGGAATGTCATAATCATCAATCGGTTTTCGTCGCAAGATTGTCTTTTTGGCTTCTTCGGGTTGATAAATTTTTAACATGGTTCCTCGATTAATCGGAGATTTGTAATTTTTGTAGCAGTTTACGATAACGGGGTGGCTCTTCATCAAACACATAGCTGACTGGAATTACAATCACCCCACTGCCACCAATGGCTCGCAACTCGCTGATTGCTTTATACATTTCAGTCTTTGAGACAATTATATTGACTGCAAACCAGTTCTGATCGGCATTTTTAACAATCACCTGTGAAATGGTTGGTCCCTGTAGACCCTGAATGGTGGTGCTGTCAAATATTCGTTGTGCGATAGATTGTGGGTTTTCGCCACGCATATTGGCAAAGACCGCCAATTTATCCTTTCCGATCAGGTGTGCTTCAAAAAATTCGATCAACATGCGAGCAGTTTTTAATACCTCAGGATCCGATAATAAGGTTAGCTTATTCCCAATTAACACAGCCTGTGATTCCAAAATTTTTCCACTCTGGATCATTCGCAGGCGATTATCACTCAAGGTTAATCCGGAGGAAACCACATCACAAATCATATCCGCATATCCAATGGCAGGGGCAATTTCGACCGTGCCCTCTGAGGAGACTAATTGTAGATCCAGATTGGCTGGTTCAAAGAATTTTGTTACCAGATTTTTGTATTTTGTAGCAATTCGTAGTGGTCGATTTAATTGGTTTGCATATTCAACCAAACCTGCCAGCGAGGTGACTTCTCTCCATCCTTCGGGGATTGCCAGATTAAGAGAACATTGACCAAAGCCTAAAGCATCATGAATGATGACAAAATCCTGATCTTCACCCATCGATTCAGCCACCACATCATATCCTGTGATGCCGAAATCAATGCTGCCATCCTGGACACTGGCGACAATATCGGTAGCTCGTTGAAAAATTACAGTTACGCCTGGTAGAGCAGGAATTGTTGCTTCATATTGCCTGGGGTTCGGCTTATAGATTTTTAGTCCGGACTCTTCCAGAAAATCCAGGCAGTCTTCAGCCAGTCTTCCTTTTGAAGGTAATGAAATGCGGATGTTTCTTTTTTCAGGTTCGATACTCATTTAAAAATCCTATCTATGATTAAAATAAAAAGCCCCCGTGACTGGGGGCTTTTGTGTTTTTGTTTGTTTATTCCATCAACATCAAATTAAACCGACTCAGTCAGGTTAGGTAAAAATTCTATGATGATGATGGAGAGAAAATCTTTTGTTAAGCATGAAATGAAGTTTATTCATGATGCCCACATTTGTCAATACCTTTGCATCAATTTGTATCAGATTTCCAGACAGATTTTCTTTCTATTTTTAGATTTAATAAATTTGCTCACAATTATTGAAAAAAATCAATAAAATGACCAGGAAAAATTTAGTCTCGGGTATTGTGATTGAGATCGGATTATCAATTAAAATCACTTGATAAAGGTGAAAAATCAAAATGAAAAAAGTAATGATTTATTTGTGGGTTATTATCAATTGTGTTTTAGGTTTTGCTTTGGGATTATTGATCGCATTTGGGTTTTTGAATCTTAATAATCAATTCGTCGTTGTATTTATTGGAATTATCAGCGCTGTTTTGCATGGCTATCTCTGGTTCAGCATTTTATTAGGGGGAAAGCGACAACAAAAAAGTATTTTCTTAGTAATTCAACTCGTAATCGTTACGATGATTGCCGGACTTTACTTTTCGCAACGATTGACTTTTCAAAATACTCCGATCATTGGAAAGAATTTTGAAAAATCCTTTATGAAACTCTGGCAGGCTATGGATGAAGTTTATCCATATTTTGAGCTCAAAGGAGTAGATTGGAATCAAACATACGAAAAGTATCATCCATTGGCACTGGATGCAAGCAATGATCAGGAATATTTTCTGGTTATTGCTCATATGTTAGGTGAGTTAGAAGATGCACACACGGATGTCATTACACCCAATCTGGATAAATGGCTCTATGCTTCGGTGATAAATCAGGGAGATTTGGCTATCGTCGATCAGGTTGGTTATTCAGCTGAGATGGCAGGTCTGCGACCGGGAATGCTTTTATTAAAAATAGCTGGACAATCCATTGAAGAAATTGTTCCAGAAATTGATATTTCGTTAAATGAAGCATCCACCCCGTGGGCAAGGAAGATCAGAGCTTATAACCAGTTATTGGCTGTACCAGAGGATGAGAAAGAATTGCTTATCGTAACTGTTATGGATAAAAATGGCGAAGAATTGGAGTTAAAAATTAAACAACTGAGTGCACCATCTGGATGGATTTCAAATTTTAATGTTCAAAAAACACAATCTGTCTCCTGGGAAAAGATAAATGAGGATATTGGATACATTCGAATTGATCGATTATGGAATAACAATGATGATGTTGTGAATGAATTTGACTTGGCTGTAAACAAGCTAATGGATACACAGGGAATCATATTGGACTTACGACAAAACGGGGGAGGAGATTCACGAATCGCTGAAAAAATTGCTGGTCGATTTCTGGATCAAACTTTCACGTATGGACATGATGAATTTCGAAAGCGACTCTACAAATTTGTCTGGCGAAAATCAGTAAATTATTTTGTCAAACCTAGAGGGGATATTTATACAGGTAAACTGGTCGTATTAACTGACTATCCCGTAATGAGTAGCGCTGAATGGTTGGTTGGAGCGCTAATTGATAGCGGAAGGGCTATGTCGGTTGGCCGGGTTACTGGAGGATCTACAGGAAATCCCATTCTATTCACCATGCCAGGTGGAAAAGTGAGGTATTCCACTGCTGCATTCTACCGTCCAGATGGCAGGTTGGTAGAAGGACAGGGATATTCGCCCGATATTACCGTCCAATGGACAATAGAAG
>JACZIY010000342.1 GCA_014860845.1 Anaerolineaceae bacterium | reverse complement strand
GATTATTGGATTGCATTGATTCAGATAGCAGCCAATACCACGGTTATTCTTGGATATTTTTTCTGGACAAATCAATCTCGGCGCAAGGGGTCAAGAGCAGTGTTGCTGGCAACTACCCTGGGGAGTTCTCTTTTCCCGATTCTGGTGGGGGTTAGTCAGCAGGTCTGGCCGGTGGTTATATTTGCCGGGTTGAATGGAATCTTTACTGCTGGATTAAACCTGGTTTTCTTTGATGAATTAATGCGCAGAGTCCCCCCCGATCATAATGCCACATTCGTCGCTGCTGCTCAAACATTGCAATATTTATCGATGATTGCAGCACCTCTATTAGCGCCGATATTATCCAGATGGTTGGGTTTTGGACCGGCACTGATGCTGGCTGGTGGAATCAGTATTGTAGGCTTTATATTCTTTGTGCTGGAGAGGTCGCGACCGATTTCTGAGGGAGTATCTACGGTTTAATTCAAGACTTCCTTCTCAGGAACACTTGCCAGACCATGCGCCAGATAAAAAGACCTAAAACGGAGAAAGCCACCATTACCAGTACAAAAACCCCGATCGTTGGTGTATTAAGAATAAAGCCACGGATCACAACAGCCAGGGGCACACTCAGGATCACAGCCCAAATGATTCTCCACCAGGATTTTTGCAGCGGAATATGGTTTGAATTCCATAAGCCTAAGATGGGTGCTGCCATACCCCAGGCCAGACAAAGCGGTAGCCAGTTCGAAAGTACTCTCAATACATCGAATTGACTATTATGATTAGCAAATCCGATCAGGGTCACCAGCAGGAATGTAAGAAAATCTCCAAAGATTAATAAATTTGAATAGTCATTTTTATTTGATTTCATACTTTTATTATAGATGATACCTGCGGTAAGATTGATAAATTCGACCAGCTTTTCTCTCCAGGAAATAGGACAGCCAGGAAATTTGATCCTGGATAAAAAATCCGCTACACTAATAGGATGAGTGAAACTCCGCTCTCCTTCTTGGGGATCGACCCCTCTCAAAGATACCAACCGTATGTTTTTGCTGCATTAGACGAGAATATGCATATTCAGGCGATTGGGAATGGACCGCTGCGTGAGATCCTGGCCTATTTAGCCGGATTGGGATCCGCCTGTGTTGCGATTAATGGGCCACAAATGGTTAATCAAGGGCTGGTGGACGCAGATGAGGATACTCACAGGCTGTTTTCTGTACCTGTCAGCGAACGTGGAGATTTGAGAAAAGTTGAGTTTTTGTTACTGCAGGAAGGAATTCAGGTGAATCGCACTCCGGCGGTCGAATCGGAGTGCATGGTGTGGGTACGACGGGGATTCAAATTGTTTCAACGGATTCGAAAACTTGGCTACCAACCCTACCTGGAAGATGACAAGCGACACTTCGTCGAGGCTCCGGCGGAGGCTGTTTTCAGCCGCTTGATCGGGGGAAATGCGCTATTTGATGAGTTGAGTCTGGAAGGTAGGTTGCAACGGCAATTGATCCTGTATGAACAGGGTGTAGCCGTTAAAGACGCGATGAATTTTTTTGAAGAAGTAACCCGCTTTCGGCTGATAAAAGGAATTCTACCCGCGGATGATATATACCAACCGGGGGAATTAAATGCCATTGGGTGCGCTTATCTGGCCTGGATGATGCATCATAAACCTGAGAAAATCCAAACGATGGGGGATAAACGCGAAGGGGAAATTTTCCTGCCGATCAAGCAGGATGAAATGTCGCGATTCAGATTCTAAATTATTCGATATCGAAGATTTTACAAAATAAAGAAATTTAATTCAATTTCGGATATAATTTATCCGATTATTATTGAGTTAAAGGATTTGAAAATGAACGCAAGTATGTGGTTAAAAGCCTTAAGAGTCATTCCGCGTATTGACAAAGCAGAATGGGATGCATTGGATATCATTTCGCGCTGGTTAATTTCGACCCGCGCAGCCGTGTTGATCATGACATTCATTTCAGCGGCATTGGCGGGCATCTTTGCCTGGCGAGACGGTAGTTTTCACCTTGGGCGGTGGGCGTTGCTGGCTGTGGGACTGGTGTTCGCGCATGCCACCAACAATCTGATCAACGATCTGACTGATCATCAACGTGGTGTGGATAAAAATAATTACTTTCGCACCCAATATGGTCCACAACCATTGGAACAGGGTTTGTTGACCATCCGATCCTTGTTGGTTTATATCGCTGTAACAGGATTGATTGCCGTCGCAGCCGGCTTGCCGCTGGTGATTCAAGGGGGTAGCATTGCCCTGTGGCTGATGATTGCTGGCGTGGTTTTTGTATTATTTTATACATTCCCGCTCAAGTATATTGGAATGGGTGAAATTGCAGTTTTAATTATCTGGGGCCCTCTGATGGTGGGTGGCGGTTTCTATGTGGTCAGTGGTGCCTGGGATTGGAACGTCGTCTGGGCAAGTTTGCCATACGCATTGGGACCAACAGCTGTATTATTTGGAAAACACATCGATAAATTAGCAGCAGATAAAGCCAAAAGAATCTACACCATGCCAGTCATTCTGGGTGAAAAAGCCGCTCGTTATACCGTGTTGGGAATGATCGCCCTGCAATATCTAACTGTCATTGCGCTGGTTATCACGGGATTCTTTACGCCGGTTATGTTAATCGTACTGGCAGCCTTAACTGCTATACCAAGAGTATGGGCGATGTACAAAGCCCCAAAACCTGAAAGCTGCCCGGCTGAGTATGACCCCAGCATCTGGCCATTGTGGTTTTCGGCAATTTCGTTTTTCCATAATCGCCGCTATGGAATGTTCTTGATGCTGGGGCTGATTTTGGAAGTTATCCTGAGGTTGTGGATCCTATAATTATTCCGTTTTAACCAAAAAAAAATTGAAAAAAGAACTGTCATCTGAAAAAATTTGGATGACAGTTTTGTAATTAAGAATTTCGTTGAAGTTCTAATCAAATTTCACGCATAAATCACGGAAATTTCACAGACACTTTACCAGGAAACACGATAATGTTATGGAGGGAAACCTCAAAATTTTTAGGGAAGGAGGTATTGGCTCGTTAGATCTATGTGCAATGAAGCGTGCAATGCTGCGATTGTCTTTCTCCTGGGAAATTTAAATTTTTCTGCCATGGAATAGGGTGGCAGATGATCCTTGTTCTGCATTTGAACCGGGAATCCAGGAGCTATTGGTGGAGGGCTTTATCGCTTTCATCAGCTCTCCAAAATGGTTTGGAAAAATTTCGTCTCTTACTACAGGATCAAGGGAATAACTTCTTTGATTTTGTAGTTAATCAATCTGTAGATCACCAATTTCAAGAGTCGTCGATTCTGTAGTAGCCAATGTTCCAAATATTAATTTTCCATCAGGTGGAAACGCTGCATATTGATTATCGACCCAGATCACAAGTCCTTGCTTGCCAAAAGGATGGATTGCTGTTTTCAGCACAGTTTTTTCATCGATGCTGAAGAGCACACCGTTTTTATCCCATTTAATCTGGTAGGAATGCCATTCAGTAACATCCACTTGTATCTGAACAGCATCCTGTCGGATGAGTGTTGCTAATCCACAACGTGCCACCCGGGTGAATCCTTTCCAGAACAATAAGGGGAAAAAAGGTATTCCCAATGATAATAAGAGGGGGGGAATTCTAGGTGAAGAAAATGTTGCTGACAGAAATCCCTGAGCTGGCAGATGGTCATGAAACGAAAGATAATTGTGCTCGGATGCGTAAAAAAACCAGGCACAATTGGGTAAAGCCGGCAAGCGTCTGACACTGCCACTGATACCCAGGTTGGCGTTAAAGGGGTCATTCCAGAAGCCAAAACCCCAGGTGCCTGCATGCGATGGATTATTACAACGCGCCATCAAAGACATCCTACAGGGAGGTCGCCATTCGAAGTTTCGTCGTAAACGGTGCAAATAATCATCAAATTGTGCCCAACGATATTTGCCTTTACGACCACCGGGGATGGTTATGATGAGATGTCCATCGGAGTTAACTTCGGCAATTGACCCAGATGTCGAACGTGAAATCAAATCAGGATGCATAATGATATTGTAGCGAAAAACCTGGCAACAAGGAATGGGCTTTCATAACTTAATTTGATTGAGACTGAACAGGCTACCTATGTTCATATCAGATAACGAAATACAAATTGAATGGTAAAATGACTTCGTTTACGACAAGATTGCTTATCCAATTATTTGAAGAAACACTCATTTCTAAATTTTGGTTCTGAAACGGTGATAGAAGTGTATCTGCGTTTCCAATCCGGAAAGAGGCAAAATGATTGATGAAACATTATTGAAAGTAGATACGTTTGATGGAATAGGCTACCAGCCTGTTGTCGATTATGAAAGCTGGCGTGTGGCCATTTTACGGTTCCATCCGGAACTCCTGCCTGAAAACATTTCTCATATGCAAAGGCATGATGAGACCGATGAAGTGTTTGTACTGCTGGAAGGACAATGCATTCTCCTGATTGGTGAAGGAAAAGAAGAGGTTGATTGTATTCATTCGGTCGATATGCAGCCTTTCCTGACTTACAATGTAAGACGTGGATGTTGGCATTCGCATACCCTCTCGAAAGATGCACGGGTCTTGATCGTGGAAAACCGTGAAACCAGTGACATCAATTCACCAAAGATTAAATTATCACAGCAACAATGTAATTTTATTATTAATGAAACCAGATCATTATGGGGAGACAGCTAAAAAACATGACAAAAATTTTAAAATTTCCCAAAAACTTTTTATGGGCAGCCGCCACGTCATCTTACCAAATTGAAGGTGGTTGGAATGCTGATGGGAAAGGCGAATCGATTTGGGACCGGTTTTCACATACACCAGGAAAAATTAAGAATGGAGATACAGGTGATGTAGCGATCGACCACTATAACCGATATCGTGATGATGTAGCACTCATGCGCGAAATGGGCTTGCAAGCCTATCGTTTCTCGATTGCATGGCCGCGAATTTTGCCACAAGGACGAGGAAAAATTGAACAGGCTGGTATTGATTTTTATAGCCGGTTGGTGGATGAGTTACTTGCGGCAAATATCATTCCCTTTGCAACTCTTTACCATTGGGATTTACCGCAAGCTATACAGGATGAAGGCGGTTGGACTGTTCGTAGCACTGCTGAAGCATTTGTTGAGTATACCAATGTGATTACCAACGCTTTAGGAGATCGAGTAAAGTATTGGATGACTCACAATGAAATGTCTGTGGTTGTTCTCAACGGATATGTGAGTGGAGAACATGCACCTGGGGTTAAGAATGATTATGTCAGTGCTATTCGCACCGGCCACCATTTATT
>JACZIY010000341.1 GCA_014860845.1 Anaerolineaceae bacterium | reverse complement strand
TTCTCTGAGTTTATCGTAATCATCAGATTGCTTTTTACCACGTATAATTCTTCCATTCAATAACGCAGGAATGATGGTTCCCCCAACCATCGCACAGTTCTACGCCTGATTACGAATCGCTCATTCCATCATCACGAAGCCAAATTTTACCATTAATCATCAAATGAATGGAAATTAGGTAGTGTTTTCCAACAATAATTTACGCTGGTACAATATGCTGAAGGAAACTGATGAATGATAATTGTTGTTTATGTGGTGCTGCAACGGATGTTGATTTAACCTGCCAGGACAGGTTTGATGAATTTCTGGCGTTAGAATTCAGTAACCCTGCCTATGGCAAAGTACATATGCTCACCGTCAGCTGTTTTATGATCCAGCACCAGCGTTACAGCGACCTAGCCCTGATCTGGATGCAGAAAGCCTTGCACGATGTGCTCGGGAATGGCGTGAACCCCTCTGAAATTCGTTTACAGATGACCAAAGATGTGGATCAGGGCAAACGCGACTGGAAAATCGAACGCCAACCCGACGAACCCAAATTACCCCACATCGACTGGTCCATCACCATCGCCGATGTCTACCAGCATAAAGATGACCCTGTCAGCTATTATGCATGGGTAGAGAAGTGGACAAGAGCAACGTTGCAGGAGATGCAACATTTTTGCTAGGGTGCGTTGGTAACGCACCGTGTAAGATGAGGAAATAATGGCGCATCACCGTTGCACCCTACTGGTCATGAAAGTACTTTCTGAAAATCCCGACCAGGTAATTGCCAATTTAAATTGAAAAGAAACCTTGGAAAACTGGTTCTTGGCTAAGCTATGCGCTCTGCTGGTGTCAAAACTAACTTATCCATTATCAAGAAGATCCTCAAAGAAAACTAAAAAAAAGAATCATAATGACCCAGTTTTAAATAAATTCAGGATTTTCATTCAAGAACAAGCCAAAATCCATCTCTCCCGGTGAATGACCATATCCTGTTAGGATGGCTGCTGCTTCACTTCTATGTTGAATTCCATGGGTAACAACATGTAATATCGTCTGCCATATCTTAAACTTATTTTGTGGAAAATTGATTAACTCTAGATTAACCATCTCATCACTCAATTTATCAACATAGTCAAACCAGGCAGAACGTTCTTTTTCCCAATGGATCTTTAATCCTTCCACATCAGAAAAATCATTTTCATTCAGGATATGGTCATCAGCGAGGGTTTGCAAGGCAGACCGCCAGCCGTATTCGGTATCCAACGTATGGACCAGAATTCCACGCAGGCTACCCCAACCTGGATTAGGTATTACCGGACGTGTAAACTCTTCAACTGAGATGAGCTCGCATCCAGCAAGAATGCGGCTGTTAGCCCAGAAGTTAAAATAGACCAACTTTGTTATGTCACTTTTATTCATGGTTTTCAAAATTCCTTTTTCCAGGGAAAAACTAAATTTTTAAATTTGATGATTTGTCTATCAAATTATAATAGGCAGACTTTATCTATAACAAGGAGATTGTTAGATTGTAGGGTGCTTTGGCAACGCACCTTACATGATGAGGAAATAAGGGTGGATCACCGATGCACCTTACTTATGGTAAAATTTCTTCTCAACAGTCCCATCTCCACAAAGAGGTCACATGCTATATGAAGCCGTAATTGGGTTGGAAGTACACGCCGAGCTGCAAACCAAGAGCAAGATGTTTTGCGGCTGTCCGGTGGTGGATGCGACCATCGCAGAACCCAATACAGCCGTATGCCCGGTTTGCGCCGGGATGCCTGGGGTGCTTCCGGTGGTCAACCAGAAGGCGGTGGAGTATGCAATCCGGGTTGCTTTGGCACTCAATTGCCATGTCGCTCACACCAGCATTTTTGCCCGTAAGAACTACTTCTATCCAGACCTGCCCAAGGGTTATCAGATCTCACAATACGAGCAACCTCTGGCGGAGAATGGCGAATTAATCATCGATACCCCACAGGGTGAAAAGACGATCCGTATTCGGCGCGTGCATATGGAAGAGGACACGGGTAAGCTCACGCATGTAATCCCG
>JACZIY010000340.1 GCA_014860845.1 Anaerolineaceae bacterium | reverse complement strand
GTAACAGCATTAAAAATGGTGGTTTTTCCAGTTTGGGGTAACCCGATGATTCCTAAACGCATATGAATGATTTCCTTGACCCTTCCGAGTTTTTTAGATATACTCTGCACTATTCAAGAGCCGGAGTGGCGGAACAGGCAGACGCGCACGACTCAAAATCGTGTACCTTCGGGTATGTGGGTTCGATTCCCACCTTCGGCACACAGCGATTATATCATAGGCGTCACACCTGAAAGAAGTTGGCAAAAGCAGCCAGCTTTTTTTGTTTAACCCCCTTTATTCAGCCCTAGATCACAAATCGGGTGCGTGAATCCTGGTTCAAAGCCTGATAAACAGCATTCAATTGTTCACGATCCTGGGCGGTAAAAGGCACCGTCACCGCCAGGTACTTGTTTCCATTACTCAAGCGTGTGGTGACCGCTCCCTGATCCAGATCACCCACAATCTCAGCAACCGTATCGATGACAAACTGGCGATAATCATCCACATCTTCGCCTATGGATTTAATAGAGAAAGCGCATGGAAACTCTAAAACTTGATCTTCTGGTTGCATAAATATTCCTTCGCCATCATGAGGTGTCAGCATAAATGATACCATGAACAATATTAATTATTTTTTCCGTGACAACCTGAAGCTTGATATTACTGGAATTTTTTATCTTCTCATTGTATACTTTTTAAATTCAGGAAGAGTCATTATCTGCGACATTCCATTTAAGAATATAAATTAAATTTTTGAGGATAGCACATGAAAGCATCAGTCTCACAACAAGAATTGGCACATGGCTTAAGCACCGTTTCACGCGCAGTTTCACCTCGCAGCACGCTGCCTGTTTTGGCAAACGTATTGATTGCAACCGATGAGGGACGAATCCGCCTCTCAGCCACCAATCTCGAATTGGGCATCTCCTGCTGGATCAAAGCGACTGTGGAAGAGGAAGGTTCCATCACCATACCAGCACGCACGATATCTGACCTGGTGAGCACCTTGCCCAATGATCGTGTCGAAATGTTGCTGAACGATCGCACTCAAACGCTTAATGTCCGTTGTGGGACAAACAGTACCGATATCAAAGGAATCGATGCGCAGGAATATCCGCCTATGCCATTACCTGAAAAATCAGGCGGGGTGGAACTGAATGTTGCCGACCTCAAAGAAATGATCCAACAGGTTGCTTTCGCTGCTTCCTCCGATGAAGCCCGCCCGGTTTTACAGGGTGTGCTGACACAAATCGAAGGCACCACCATCACCATGGCTGCCACCGATGGTTTCCGCATTTCGGTGCGTTCTTCAACGGTAACAAACCCCCAAAGTAAAACCATTTCCGTAATTATCCCGGCGCGCGCCATGAATGAGCTGGCAAGGATCGCTGCCAATGGGGATGCGACCGTCAGTATGAGTGTTCCGGCAGGCAGAGGACAGGTTGTTTTCAATCTAAAAGATGCTGAGCTCGTCTCTCAATTAATTGAAGGCAATTTCCCCGATTACAAAGTGATAATTCCACGCAGTTACAAAACCCATACTGTGGTTTCTACACCCAGCTTCCAGAAAGCCTGCCGCCAGGCTGAAATTATTGCCCGGGATGGCAACAACATTATTCGCATGCATATTCAACCCAAGTTGGAAGGTCCTGGCATCGTAGAAATATCTGCACAATCGGAAGAAACTGGCAACTCCGAAGTTCAGCTTGACGCAAATATTGATGGGGATGGTCTTCTGATTGCATTCAATGTACGTTATTTACGTGAAGTATTGGATGTGGTAAAAACCCCGAGCGTTGCCCTCGAAACCAATGCCAACAATACACCAGCCACGATTAAACCCATTGGAGAAGATGAATTCACGCATGTAATCATGCCGATGCATTTGGGGTAAAGATCACAAAGAATCTCTATACCCGGTTATCAATTGTGAATAAAGTCGTAAAATTTCAAACAAAATTACGGTCAGTGGAGAGGTATTAAGAATGGCATCTAATTCCAATTCCACGGACCGCTTATTAACCATATACCTGGCTTTAGGTCAATATCCCATTCTCAACGGTAGAATTCGGGCAAGAATGCGGCGTCTCATGTTTGAGCGTGGTGTTATTCAGCCATCAGCTTTTGAAGCCCGTGTGCGTGAAATGGCTATCCGCTCGCAGGAACGCGAGGGGTTAATTGACCCCTATAATGAAGAAGATTCAGATGTTTGGGATACACGTATGCAACGCATCCGTGATCAGCTAACTGATTTGCTGTTCAGTCATCAGGTTTCATTTGATGAGTTCGAACGCATCACCAATGAAGTTCTCTCAGAACGCGGCATTTCGCAACAGGACCACCTGCTTTCTGTTAATCCGGAATTGGCACCTCAGGAGATCGTCTTCGAACAGGCAATGATGTTCGAAAAACTGAGTCCTGAAGATCGCGCCAAGTATGAAGCCAGAATGCAGGAGGCAAAAGTCGTTCTGATCCGCAACCTTATCAGTGATCAATTGCAATATATCAACATTGCCAAAGAATGGTTTACCCTGGGGGATTTACTCGAGATCCGCAAACGAAAAATTGGTGCCGGAAAAATTGGTGGCAAAGCAGCCGGAATGCTCCTGGCACATCGTGTGTTAGCAGATACCGAAGAGTTCGACCTCAGCTCCTGTATGAGTCCACCCGAATCCTACTACATTGGTTCGAATGAAATTTACACATTCATGACCATTAATGATCTCACGCACTGGAATGATCAGAAGTATAAAAGCGAAGAGGAAATGCGCGCAGAGTATCCTGCGATTGTACGTGAGTTTCAGGCGGGAGCTTTTCCACCTGATATCCTGGATCGACTGACTGCCATCCTGGAAAAAGTTGAAAAACAACCCATGATTGTGCGCTCTTCCAGCCAACTGGAGGATAATTTTGGCACCTCCTTTGCTGGCAAATATGACAGCGTCTTTCTTCCCAACCAGGGATCACTGGATCAGAACCTGAAAGACCTGACCCGGGCTGTCGCCACGATTTACGCATCCACGCTCAATCCGAATGCACTGCTCTACCGGCGAGCACGCGGTTTACAGGATTACGACGAGCGCATGGCAGTTCTCATTCAGGAAGTTCAGGGAAACCGCTTTGGAAAATATTACTTCCCACATGGAGCCGGGGTTGCCTTCAGCCGTAATACATACCGATGGGCACCACAAATTCGGGCTGAAGATGGTTTCGTGCGTCTGGTTTGGGGTCTGGGAACTCGTGCTGTGGATCGGGTGGGGAATGATTATCCCCGGGTGATTGCCCTATCGCACCCCTTGCTGCGTCCTTCCACCATACCAAAACTTATCCGGCGATATTCACAACAATATGTGGATGTTATTGATCTGGAAGAAAATGTATTCAAATCTCTGCCCATTCATGATGTGTTGGATTCAAGTTATAAACCATTACGTTATATTGCCCAGCTGGCGCAAGGTGGGGACTTCCAACCTATTCGCAGCCGGATCATCGATGGCGATCCAAAAAATCTGGTCGTGACGTATGATGAATTTCTCAAGCGTACTGATTTCGCCGAAACGATGCGCGCAATGCTGACAGTCCTGGAGCATGCTTATAAACTCCCCGTTGATGTGGAATTTACCATTGCAATCGACGAGCCGGAATTGGGGAAGCCTGAGATTTGTATCAGCGTGGTGCAATGCCGACCACAAGCGCAGTTAATGTCATCCGCTGAAGTGAAAATCCCAAAAAAGATCCCGGAATCGGATATTATCTTCGACACCCATTTTGTCGTGCCTCATGGAGAAATTCAGAAAATTACCCATGTAATTTATGTGCCACACGAGACCTATTTCTCATTGCCAACCAACAACGACCGCTTCAATCTGGCCCGTGCTATTGGGCGTCTGAACAAAGCATTGGAAGGAGATGTCTTTATCTGTGTTGGTCCTGGACGCTGGGGAAGTTCAAATGCCGATCTGGGTGTGCCGATCGACTATGGTGATATTTACAACTCACGGGCATTGATTGAATTAGCCGGTGAACATTTTGGTTTACCACCAGAACCATCTCTGGGAACGCATTTCTTCCAGGACTTGATGGAATCTCAGATTTATCCATTGGCCATCCCGTTGGATGAAGGTCAAAACATGATTAATGAAGAATTCTTTGATCAAACCCCCAACCATGTCTCTGATTTTATTGATCTTGATCCAAATTTGAAAGATTCTCTACGGTTAATCCAGGTAAGTGATTTTCGACCTGAGCATCAAATTCGAGTCTTGATGAATGATGATGACAGTCGGGCAATTGGTTATTTGGTACCGGAAAGTTTTGATTAACGAATAAATCCTGTACCAGATGTTTAAAATTCGCTTACTCATTGATTTCAAAAGCGTCAGCCTCATCATCCATTTTTGGTTGTTCAATCTCAGACACAATTTCCTCTTCCAAACTATGGGTCGTCAATTTGTAATGACCATGGAGATCGTCTTGAACTGTACCTTTCCATAATGGCACACCATCGAAGTAAGAAGCGCGCCCCAGCATGTGAGCAGCTACCGGTGCAGTCACAAAAAGAAACGCAATCAAAGCAATTGCACGGGTATAAATCGCAAACTCATTGAAATGAATGGCAGCACCCAATACCATAAGACCAGTACCCAGTGTTCCAGCTTTCGCAGTGGCTGACATCCGCAAGAAAAGATCAGGCATACGCAATAAACCAATCCCGGCAACCAGTAC
>JACZIY010000339.1 GCA_014860845.1 Anaerolineaceae bacterium | reverse complement strand
TTTTAATCTGGCAAAAAATATCATCTCTACCTGGACCATGACGAATATGGAAGGATTGCCCGTTACCAGCCAGGGCACAAAAGCTGCTCCCAATAATAATGAAGAAACAGATCCTTTGACAGAATTAGCCATTAATCCGATTGATATTGAAATGCCTAAACCCTGGGATGGAGTCAGTCGGGTGACAGTTCTGGTAATGGGTCTTGATTATCGTGATTGGGAGGCTGGTGAGATCCCACGTACAGATACAATGATGGTATTAACCATTGATCCGCTCACAAAAGAAGCAGCCATGCTTTCTATCCCGCGTGATATGTGGGTTAATATCCCAGGTTTTGAATACAGCCGAATCAACACTGCTTATTATTTAGGTGAATTGTGGAAACTTCCTGGTGGTGGCCCAGCACTCGCTGCTCAGACGGTCGAAGAGTTTCTCGGTGTGCCTATTGATTACTATGCACAGGTTGATTTTATGGCTTTTGTGCGTTTGATCGATGAAATTGATGGGGTAACTGTCAAACCTGCCATGGATGTGAGAATTGTACCCATCGGCGGAGGATATAAAGAAACTCTGGAAGCAGGTAAGGCTTACACTCTGAATGGAACACTGGCATTGGCATACGCACGTGCTCGTTACACAGAAGGTGGCGATTTTGACCGTGCAGCCAGACAGCAGGAAGTTGTTTATGCTATCCGTGACAGAATCCTGAAATTCTCGATGTGGCCAACGCTGATTGCCAAAGCACCTATTCTTTACCAGGAAATATCATCCGGCATTAACACCAACATGCGTTTTGAAGATGCACTCCGCCTGGCTTCCCTTGCATTGGAAATTGATCGAAGTCTGATTAAATCCTTCATCATTGATGCTTCCTACGTCGAATTTGGAATATCTCCCGATAATCAGGAAATCTTAAAACCAATTCCCGACAAAATCCGATTATTGCGGGATGAAGTCTTTCGCACAGGAGGCCCTTTAAGTCCAGTGGCTATTCAATCCCAAGCCGGTGGTGAACCGGTTGATATTTTTGATCTGGTGAAAATTGAAAATGCCCGTGTTTCA
>JACZIY010000338.1 GCA_014860845.1 Anaerolineaceae bacterium | reverse complement strand
GTTGGTCCTCCAGGTGTAATCGTAGCTGTATAAATGGTAGGAGTAACAGTAGGTGTAATGGTGCGAGTCGGAGTTAAAGAAGGCGTATATGTACTGGTAGGTGTGGGGGAAATGGTCATTTCATATTCGAGTGTCATAATCAGATCAGAGGATTGCACTGCAATAGCGGAGAAATCAAGCGCATCCTGAACCAATTTAAAAATTCGTTCTGGTCGGGGTAGCAATACTGTTGGGGTTACATCGCCGGGTAGCTGCCAGGGAATGAAATCTCCAATATTGAACTGAAAAAAACCGAATCGATCCGGTTGACCCAGTCGAATACCGAGCGGAACATATTCCAACAACAATTGCAGGGATAGATTGGTCTGGACTGTATTCCGATAAGTGTAATATAACTCGGACAACTCAATCAACTTGCCGCCTCTTGCCATGCTTTGAAATAACTGAAAAACGACCTGCTGTTGGCGGACTGCCTGGTCACGAATATCCGACCCTTCCCGAAAGCTGATATAACAAAAAACATCATCCCCATTAAGGTGTACACTACCTGCTGGAATGCCTCCACAATTATCATAATAATTTCGAAAGACATCAACATCCAGACCCTTGAGCTCATCCACAAACCAGGAGAAGTCGTCCTGATGCACCAGAACATACTCATCAGGCCGCATTCCGATATTGTATTCAATCGTGTCCGCCAGCATCTCAAAACCACCCACCGCGTAGGCTACACCAACGCGTTGCATGGTGTAACCCGGAATATATACAAACATTTCTGGCGGCAGAGAGAGCAAGGCAACTTTTGCCAGGCGGGGATGATAAAAAGCCAGCATGACTGCGTTCGTTCGGCTGACAAATGGCGCATCATTATCGGATCCCAGTAAAACGATCAGTCGTACATCATCCGGAATGGTCAATCCATTGACAGGTGCCGGGATGGCAGTGGCTGGCGCAATTTTTGGTGTGGGATAATCGACCCTGGGTTGTCTGCCTACAACAACCTCGCGGGTATTTTCCAGTGTGGGCATTGGGATTGGACTGGGTGTTGCGCTGGCTGTCACCATTGGTATATTTGGTGAAGTCTGAGGTTGTTGAACACAACCGCCCAGAATCAGAGCCCACACAATCAACACCGGAATCATCCAACGTAATGTTAAAGATTTGGATATCTCCTCCGGGTTTTTTCCCCGCTTACCCTGGCTTTCCATTATGAATCCCCAATTTCTTTTCCAGCTCGACCCATGGCCTGTTGATAAAGCGTCATTATTTTTCCAACGGGTTTCTGATCCATCCAGGACTTCATAGCTGTTTCCAGGGAATCAGTACGATCAGGATTCCACTCCATAAAGTCCAATAAAACCACGGTCAGTATGAAAGCTCCTTGCTGATGGGACTGTAGGTAACCATATGGGTCTGGCATGAATCCATGTTTGTAAAGCAGATACGCTTTGCAGACTTCAACAACATTTTCCTGAACATAAGTTTCAATATTTTCGATAGCAGTAACTGATTTGCTTTTTTCAAAAGCCAGCTGCATGAATGGGTCTTCCGCCAGCGGTTGAAGGAGTTCCAGGATATCGAGGGTAGTCACTGCGGATTGAATAACTTCGTACAGCGAAAAATCCAATATTTTTTGATCACTGAAGGAAATATCCACTACTGAACTATGGCTGGTCAAACGAACTCCATGATGGGCATTGAGAGAACTCAGGAAAATATGTGCTTCTTCTGGAAGGTTTTCCTGTTTGAAAAAGTGATTGACTCCCTCTATAAAGTTCAACCGATACAAAGTATCTTCAAGCTGATCCAGGCGTTTTTCAACAATGGGTAAAATTTCCGATAACCAATATTCCCGAAACCCTAATAATTCAATCTCCTGAATCACAGGTGCAAGCATCTGAAAAAGCATGAATAATTGATCTTTTTGGGGCAATAACCGCGGTTCATTTTGTTCGAGAGCTGCCAGGAAACCTTCCTGATCCAGCATAAGGTCCAGCAATTGGGCTTTATCGAATTGGGGAATGATGGAAAGTACAAATGCAATTGGAGGGCTGGTTAATGTGCTCCCCAGGGCAACCGAAACCTGATGCAACATCTCGCGGGAGTCGAGACTCAACGGTTGGCCGAATTCTGAATAAATCTGTGGATAACGACTCTTATACGGAGAATCATTACCGACAATATTCAGCAGGTTGAGTAAATCCAGGTTGTAAGAATGGTGGAATAAAATATCCATTGGGTTCCCAAAGAAGGTAAGTAAATGATTGTAATGATTATGCCATTTTTGGGCAAAATTGCCAAATGATTATTAACAAACACTGGTGCGCCTGTCTAAGCGCACCAGTTGGTCTTCATCGGTGGAGATGAGGGAGGGCACCACCGAAAACTGCAATCATATTACAACCTTTATTCTAGTGTCATTGTGGGTTGATTACATCCTTCAAAGGTCGCATTTCCTATAGCACTTTGTCCAGCTTTTATTCTGGTCATTCGGCCAGGTAAGCACAAAGCGATCAGTCTGCTGGCACTGGAACTGCAGCAGGAATCTCCTCGATTTGTTTGGGCATCCGAAACTTTCTCCAGGCAATCGGCATGGCCACCAGCAATGCAATGGTCGGTAGGATGAAGGGTAACTGCGGATTGAAACTCTCGTATAACCAGGCACCGATGAACGGAGCTGGCAATGCCACCACGCCAACACTGGTCGAGAAGAGACCAAACGCCAGGCCACGCAATTTTTCAGGCACTGCCTTGGAAATTAAGGAACTATATGCCGGTCCCATTAAAGCCTGTCCCATGCCAAACATAATGTAAGCAATCGACATGGAGGCGAAATTTCTGCTGAAGATAAAAACCGTCATAGAGGCAGCAAACATACCCATACCCGCAACAATCGCATGCCGTTCACCTTTGCGGTCGGATAACCAGCCTGTGAAGGTCATCAAAGCCATGGTAACAATGGAAGACATCGAATTCAGAACACCAATCTGGGTGTTGGTGATGCCCACTTCATTGTTCATATAGATGGGGAACAACTGTCCGACCATATTAAAGTTAATATCGATAATCCCATCCGTGATCATTATCCAGGTAGCCACACCACCAGATGCCAACAATACCAGCATTGCACCAATACTGGATTTCAGATTGCTGAAACTGGGTTTTTGACGGCTGGGTGCAGGTTCATCTGCGGTTGTTGATGTAATAATCTCCGGTTCTTTATCATAACGAATCGCCATGCCAATACGCAGAATGGTCGCCAGGGTGAAAAAGCCAGCCGCGACAATGAACATCATACTGTATCCATAGCGGTCGGATAAATAACCACCCAATGGCGGCCCCAACACACCCACCACCGCAAAAACAGTTTCAGCGATCCCGTAAATTTTTCCACGATTATTTTCGGAGGATTGTTCAGCAATATATGCCCGGAAACTGGGGGCTACAAAGGAACGACCTATGGCCCCAGTAGCCATTGCCAACAGACCCCATTCCCAGCTTGGCGCCAGAAGAAAGATCACAAAGGTGAACATATTGGCAACACTGCCAATAGCGACCGCCTTTAAACGCCCAATGGAATCAGAAATCCAGCCGCCAAAAATCTGAAATAACAATGGCAAAATGGCAGCAATCGTGAAAAATAGACCCACCTGGCGTACATCTGCCCCCAGATGCTGAAGGTACAAAGGTAGCAGTGGGTCATACATCATGGCAGCGATATTGGCTAAAATCATGCCAGTCATAAACAGCTGCAATCTGCGCGGAAAAAGGTTTATGACTTTGGAAATTCGTTTCAAGTTGTGTTCTCCTGCGGTGTGAATAAAAAATAGAGCTCCGCTCCTGCATAAAGTTGTAACACAAGCATGACTCAATTGCTCTGCTTGGCAGGATAAATTTTTCCCCGTCTATGGATGGGAATTTTACTGGTCAGAGGAACAGGACATGATAACGATTGTGTCTGTTCAAAATAATTGCACTGCGGTTATATTTATCCGATTCTAAGTTGGGAAACGACTTAGATTATTATCACTTTACAATATTTTAACTCTTGCTTAACAATGTTCATTTATGATATAAATTAAGCGTGATTAACACCAAGTTTTTCATATGCATGACAGTCCCCCTTAATGTATTTCCAACCAAATTCTATGTATTTAATAAAGGAGAAAAAGAATGAAGAAACACCTGTTTGTTATTTCTGCTTTGATCATTGTGCTGTCATTGGTAACCGCCTGTGCTGGCCAACCGACCGCCGAACCTGTTACGGAAGTTGAACAACCCGCTGCTGCTTTCAAAGCAGGCTTACTGGCTCCAGGACCTGTGAACGATGGTGGTTGGAACCAGACTGCTTATGAAGCCCTCAAACGCATGGAAACTGACCTGGGTGCTGAAATTGGATATGTAGAAGTCGAAATGTCCCCCGCCGCCTTCGAGAAAGCCTTCCGCGATTTCGCTGACCAGGGCTATCAATTTATCCTCGGCCATGGTAATGAATTTACCGATGCAGCTGTAGCCGTTGCACCAGACTACCCGAACACTTTCTTCTTCCTGTCCAGCAGCCGCTTCTATGATCCCACCGTGCCCAATGTGATTGGCTTGAATTCCGACTCCAGCCAACCCTGTTACGCCTTTGGTTATATTGCTGCCAAGATGGGTACTGGAGCAGGCTTGATCGGTGGAATGGAAATCCCCCCCATCTCCGAATCTTTCACCGGTTTCATCAATGGTGCCAAAGCTGTCAACCCCGATTTTCCTGTTCAGGTAACTTATCTGGGTAACTGGACGGACACAGCCGCTGCCAAAGAAGCATCTATCAGTTACATTGATGGTGGTGCCAATTTCCTCCTCGGAAATGCTGACTTCGCGGGAAATGGCGTCTATCAGGCCATGTTAGAAAAGAACGTGTATGGATTTGGAATGTTTGGTGACAACACCGAAAAAGCCCCGGATCAAATTCTTGCTAATTACATCCTGGATTATGGTGCTGGCCTGGTAGAGATGGCAGCTCAAGTAAAAGCTGGAACATTTAAACCCACCAGTAATATTGAATTTGGCCTTGCAGATGAGAAAGTTATTTATATCGTCTACAACGAAACTGCTGCCACACCGGTTCCACAAGAACTGCGCGACGAAGTAACCGCTCTTTACGATAAAATTAAATCAGGCGAAATCAATCCATTAGCCCCAGTTGAATAAAGTTGTTAGCCAATTATCTGGCATTCTCTAATTAAGAAAGGTTGTTGGCAATTGCCAACAACCTTTCTTTAAATTGATATATTCTTTGCAAATCGATACAATAGATACAAAGAATATTAAAATATAACTACTTGAGGTAGACAAGTATGGGTTTGGTTTCCTTCCAAAAACAACTTAAAAAATTCTCACGCAGTGCCTGGACGCCATTCGCAGCCATTCCAATCGCTTTAGGAATTGGTGCTATAGTACTGCTGATAGCTGGATATGACCCTATCCAGGCTTACGCAGCCATGTGGCAGGGTGCTTTCAAGGATCGTGCCGCCATTACAGAAGTGTTGATCAAAGCCACACCTCTGATTTTTATCGGTGCGGGTCTGGCGGTTGCATTTCGCTGTAGCATCTGGAATATTGGCGCTGAAGGTCAATTTTATGCCGGTGCTGTTGCGGCAACCGCAGTCGGCATCTATCTCGGTGATTTACCCAGATTCTTGTTGGTTCCATTGGTATTAATTGCTGGCGCATCCAGTGGGGCTTTGTGGGGCATGCTGGCGGCCTTTTTGAAAAACCGGTTTGGTGCCAATGAAGTTGTCACCACCATAATGTTAAACTATATCGCCATCTTTATTACCGGCTGGCTGGTGACCGGCCCAATGATTGAGACTGCGGGATTATTTGCACAAACCGCCAAAATCAGCCAGAATGCCTGGCTCTGGCGTTTCTTGCCACCCACCCGTTTACACACTGGTTTTATCCTTGCTTTGGTTCTGGCAGTTGTATTGTATATCATTATTTTCAAAACCAGTCTGGGTTACACCATAAGAGCGGTGGGCATTAACCCAGACGCAGCCCGTTATGCCGGTATCAATGTAAAACGGAAAGTATTACTTGCCATGGCAATCAGTGGCGGTGCAGCCGGATTGGGTGGAGCCGTGGAAGTGGCTGCCATCTCTTATCGTTTATACCAGTTGATTTCACCTGGGTATGGGTTCGATGGTATTGCGGTTTCCTTATTGGTAAATAATAATCCGTTAGGTGTCATTTTCTCGGGTATCCTGTTTGGTGCTTTGCGATCTGGCGCTGAAGTGATGCAGATGAATGCAAAAGTACCTTCTGTTCTGGTTTTTTTGATTCAGGGTCTCGTCGTTCTCTCTGTAGTTGCTTTTGGCGTTTACAGTTATGTTTCTAAAGAAAAAGAGGAGTGAGATCAATTATGGACCTCCTGCCTTCCATTTTATTCTTACAAGGAATTCTTGCTGCCACCTGGCGAATGGCAACCCCAATTTTATATGCAGCCGTTGGTGAAGTGTTTTCGGAAAAAGCAGGTGTTATTAATATTGGGTTAGAAGGCGTGATGTTGATTGGTGCTTTCAGCGCTTATTCGGTTGCCTTCGAAAGTGGTAGTCTATGGCTAGGATTACTGGCAGCGATTATCGCAGGTATCTTGAGTGGTTTGATTTTTGCAATTTTCACCATTACCATCAAAGCCAATCAAATCGTAGTGGGTGCAGCTTTTAATATGATTGGTATGGGTATTACCGGTTTTTTGTATCGTTCCATGTATTCTAACAGCCCGGTCACACTGAATCTCAAGACCTTTCCCTCGCTTGAAATACCTTTTCTGAGTTCCATTCCATTTTTTGGTGAGGTTTTATTCAAACACAACATCATGGTGTATGGGACCTTGTTGTTGGTTCCTTTGGCTACTTTTGTGTTGTATAAAACAGCTTTTGGTCTGTCTATTCGTGCTGTTGGCGAACACCCTAAAGCAGCAGATACGGTTGGGGTTAATGTCCTTCGTATGCGCTATATGAGCGTGATGATCGGTACAGCATTGGCAGCTGTTGGTGGCGCTTTTTTGGTTCTGGCATATGCAGATCAGTTTGTGGAAGGGGTAGTATCCGGTCGTGGTTTCATTGCGTTAGCTGTAGTTGTGTTTGGTAGATGGAAACCCTGGGGAGCCTTTTGGACTTCCTTATTATTCGGTATTTTCTACGCCCTGCAATTACGTATTCAAACGATGCCGGATGTAAACATTCCTTACCAGTTCTTACAGGCATTACCCTATCTGGCAACGTTGGTAGTATTGGTTGGATTTAATAAACGACGCGTGCAAGCCCCCAAGACTCTTGGCGTACCTTACAAATAGGAGAATAAATGGAAGACAGTATGCCAAAAAACAATGCTTTACAAACCATACTCCGAATGGAGGAAATTCACAAGAGCTTTCCCGGTGGCGTATTTGCCAATCGAGGTGTAAATTTAGAAGTTCGACAGGGAGAAATCCATTGTCTCCTAGGTGAAAATGGTGCCGGAAAGACTGTATTGATGAGTATTCTGTATGGGCTTTACAAACCAGATTCCGGTAGTATTTATTACAAAAATGAAAAATTTGATGTTCACAGCCCAAAAGACGCCATTCAAAATCGCATTGGTATGGTACACCAGCACTTTATGCTGGTGGAAACATTAAGCGTGGCGGAAAACATCATCCTGGGACAGTATAAACCCTGGAAAGTGCTTAAAAACCTCGAACCTGTGATCAAAAAAATTCAGCAGATGAGCAAAGATTATGGTTTGAATGTCGATCCCACCTCATTGGTGCAGGATCTATCTGTGGGTGAGCAACAACGTGTCGAAATTCTGAAAGCACTCTATCATGGCGCAGATTTATTGATTCTGGATGAGCCAACCGCCGTGTTAACCCCGCAGGAATCCGAGCATTTGCTCGATTTTCTACGCCAGTTAGCCGATAACGGTCTTACCATCGTCTTCATCACCCACAAGCTGGAAGAAGTCATGCAGATCAGTGATCGGGTGACGATCCTGCGTGATGGGAAGACAATTGCCACCGTCAACACCAAGGAGACGAATCCTCGGGAATTGGCAAAAATGATGGTGGGGCGGGATGTTCTGATGGACCTGAACAAAAAAGAAAAACAACCAGGAAGAGTAATTTTCTCGGTTAAAAAACTGAATGTGAAAGATGAACGCGGCTTATCAGCTGTGCGAAATTTTTCCTTCGATGTTCATAAACGCGAGATTGTAGGCATCGCTGGTGTGTCTGGCAATGGTCAGAGCGAGTTGGCACTGGCATTAGCCGGTTTAATGGAAAGTGAATTTGACTCAATGAGTCTGAATGATTTATTAATTACCAGGCGTGATCTCGCCCGTTTGAATCAATTGGGGATGGCACATATTCCGGAGGATCGTCAAAAAATGGGATTGATTCTACCTTTCTCGGTCAGTGAAAATTTCATTGCCGAAACTTTTAATGATCGTCCTTTTTCAAAATTTGGATTCCTGCAATTCAAAACGATCAAAAATTATTCTCAATCACTAGTGAAAAAATTCAGTATCCGCGTTGGTGATGTGGATGAAGAAATCGCCCATCTTTCCGGTGGAAACCAGCAAAAAGTGGTGGTTGCCCGGGAATTAGATCGAAGGCCAAAGTTTTTACTTGTCAACCAACCCACACGAGGTATTGATATTGGCGCAACCGAATTTGTGCGCCAACAAATTATTGCGGAACGCGATGAAGGCGCTGCTATTTTACTCATTTCAACCGACCTGGAAGAGATCTTTGCTCTCAGTGATCGTATTCTGGTTATGTTCGAGGGTCAGATTATGGGGGAAATTCCTCCAAATCCAGACATGATCGAACAGGTCGGATTATTAATGGCAGGAAAAACAATCGAATCTGCTCTTTAAAACCTATTTCTAAGGAGTAAAATATGACCTATCAAGTTCTATTCGTTACCCACCGTGGGGAACGACATCAACAATCCGCGCTGGCTGGTGCCCCACAGGATTTTGAAATCAGTATGCTTCGTGACCCCAACAAGGCTGATATAATAAAACATCTACCGGGGAAAAAATTCCTCATTACTGAACGCAGCGATGTTATAGATGCTGAGATCATTGCAGCTGGAAAGGATCTACAATTAATCCAGAGACTGGGTTCCCAAATCTACGATATCGATCTTGCTGCTGCGCAGAAAAATGGGGTAAAAGTATGCTATATGCCCATTGAAATGACTGTCATGGTGGCTGAGCACATGTTGACACAAATGCTGACGCTTGCAAAACGTTTCAGGGAGGCAATGCATGTGATTACCCTGGATAAAGACTGGGGTTTACCTCCCAGAAAAAGTGATGAAGATACCTTTGCGATTAACTTTACCGGTCGCAAATTGATTGGGACACTCTATCGAAAAACCGTAGGCATCATTGGGTTTGGCGAAATTGGTATTGAGCTGGCACGCCGTTTGAAGGGCTTTGAATGCAAGGTGCTGTACCACAAACGCTCACGTTTATCAGAGCACGCTGAAAAGGATCTCCATATTCAGTATGCCAGACAGGAAGATTTATTGGCGCAGTGCGATTTTGTCGCCATGTTATTGCCATTCATGCCAGAAACGGCAGCCATGGTTAATCAGGCTTTTATTCAACAAATGAAACCAGGTGCATTTTTGGTAAGTTGTGGTGCCAGTGGATTATATAATGAAGAAGATGTCGCTAACGCTTTGCGTTCGGGTTATCTGGGTGGTGTAGCAACCGATACGTTTGATTGGGAACCCATCAATATGGATAGCCCTTTACTACCACTGGCACGTGATCCTGAAGCAAACATTGTCCTCACCCCACACACCGCATCGGGTAGTATGGACCCGAATGCTTTACCAGATCGCAGCGGAGATTATGTAAATCTGGTAAGCTTTATTCATCAACAACCGTTAATTTATCAGGTAGTCTGATTTATTCATTTTTAGAAAAGCCAGAAAGGAGATCTATGTCAAAAACCAAAGAATTCCATCGACCAGAAAACTGGTCAAAAGCTCATCAGCTATTGAAACGCGCTGATATCCATACAGTCCCTCTCACTGTAGGACCAAGGCCTACCGCTCTCGTCAACCAGCGTGCAGATGCCTTTGTTGATCTTGAGAACCTGCATCTCAACTACATCAAATTGGGGGAGGATGGCAATGTGCGCATCGGTGCCATGGCAACCCTGCAGGATATCTATCAATCAGAATTGATCAAATCTCAGGCGGGTGGCGTTTTAACGGAAGCAGCCTATTTTTCCGCTACCCTGGGTTTACGCAACCTGGCCAGTCTTGCCGGCACGATCACCAATCCGGAGAACCCGCCGGATGTTCCTCTGGTCTTGATGGCATTGGACGCTGTCGTTACCGTCCAAAAAGATGAAAACCTGACCCGTCAGGTGGCATTGCAAGAGTGGATGAATGATTGCACAAAAGTCCTTCTGCCAGGTGAAGCAATTCTGGAAGTCAGCTTCCCGGCTCAACCAACCGCATTAGGTGCACTGGTTCGCGTCAATCGCACCCCACGTGATAAAGCGATTGTTGCAGCTGTCGCCATTTTACAACTCACCAATGGAGTCTGCTCCAAAGCAGGCGTAAGTCTGGCAGGTTCCAATCCAGTACCCGTGCGATTACAGGAAGTCGAGACGCTGTTAACCGGAAAATCATTAACGACCGAGTTATTCGTACAGGCTGGATCCATCGCGGAGAAACAAGCGCATCCGATGGGTGATTACCTGGGAAGTGTTACTTATCGTACAGCCATGGCTTTCGTACTGACCCAACGTGCATTACAACAAGCCTTCAAGGCTCAAAAATAGAGGAGGACACAGATGAATATTCATTTAAAACTTAATGGTAAAGACACCGATCTGGTTGTAATCCAGGATGAA
>JACZIY010000337.1 GCA_014860845.1 Anaerolineaceae bacterium | reverse complement strand
CGTATCAGTAACAAACGGCAGCAGCAGAGGGGCAAATCCCTGTTCGTTTTTCAACAGGGATAATTGATTGGCTACCCGCTTCATTCTATTCTTTTGTTCGATTTCAGAGATGAATCCGGTAGGTTTTTGCGGGGTACTCCAAATATTTTCTATATTTAATTTTATTTGCTGTTTATTATTCGTAAGAATAAATTCCCGGTCTGCATGAATAATTTGGATTTCATCCTCGTTTTTCCATTGGATAGGAATTTGATTTTGTATAATGACATTTACCGGGCCAAAATGATTATTTTTTGTCAGGAAAATAATTCTATTTCCATGAACATGCAAGAATAAACCACCCGATGTGTTGCCCCAAACAACAATCAGGCTGGATTGAAGCAGCCATTCATAAGCGAATTTGCCAAATGTGGTTTTATTAATTATCTTGGTATCCTCTATCATTGGGTGATTTTCCCACTTGATTAAACCATAAATCTGGAAAATATTCCCATGAATTTCAAATGATAAAATTTGGTGAGATTGATGTTTTCATTCTTAATCCATACTTAATCGCATTTAGCAAAGTCGAGCGAGGTTTTGATACTGATATTGAAGATGTAATATTTCTAATAAAGAATAAATATATCGAAACTGAGATCATGACGACCAGGATTCGCAAAACCTTATTACAAGCCAATAACTGATATTGACAGAAATTCTGTAACGAAGCATTGGCATGATATTTTGCACCAACTATAACATTTTGGAAGATAAATAGGGATTAAAATCACGTTCTGAAATTGAATTTTTAGCTTGACTTTCAGCTAAAAAGTTGGATAATAAAAATACGAACTCTATTGTCTGACAACTTTAATGGTTAATGATTATTGTGGAAAAATTCAGGAGGTGCACCAACTATCAATAGTAAAGATGGTCTATTTCGATACGGTTTTTTTATCGTATCGTTTTTTTTGTCAAGAATTGGTATTATTAGAATATAGCGAATTAAATTAATTGAAAAGGAGAATAAAATGAAATTTATTGATCTCACTATACCGTTAGGGATTGGCACACCTCCATGGCCAACCTATGAACCATTGCAGGTTAAATATAATAAACGCTTAGCCCCAAATGGAGCCAATGGTCAACTTTTAACACATTCAAATCACCTTGGTACCCATCTGGATGGAGAAATTCATTTCTACACACCAGGAAAGGATATTGCTTCTCTTGACATGGATTTCCTTATCCATGAAGCAGCAATTGTTGATCTGAGTGATGTGGTGGCTGATTATGATGTGTATACCAGTAAAATGATTGAAGAACGTGTCGAAGTTAAAGAAGGTGATATTTTGATCATTCACACCGGTTATCATCATTTCGGATGGGACCAACCAACCGCCGATGAAATCAGATACATGGTCATGCATCCAGGCCCCGGTGCTGAATTTGTTGAATGGGCAAAATCCAAGAAATTACGCTGGATCGGTGTTGACTGCGGTAGTGCTGATCACCCAATGAACACCATCATTCGCAATTGGATGCCCCGCCAGGCTAAACAAGCTGAATATGTCTTCAAGAAAAAATTAGGTGTGGAATTAGCTGATTTCTTCGATGATGATAAATACCAACAAATGCACATCAAAATGTTCCCGGATCATATTATTCATGCTGAGTGTATCGGTGGGGATCTCGATCTTTTACTCAACCGACGTGTGCAGGTTGGATTCTTCCCCTGGCGTTTTGTGGATGGTGAATCTTCGATTGGTCGCTGTGTAGCCATGGTTGAGGATGATGAATATGAAGAATTAATGGCAAAGAAAGCAACCATGACGAAGACTAAACATGGTGATGCCACTAATCAGGCTCATGTTGAAAGTATAAATAAAATTAGCGCAGAAAATTTGAGCTGATTTAATTAAAAAAACAATTATGGATAAAGGAGAATTATTGTGAAGTACGAATTACCAACCAAAGCATCTCAAGAAGTTTTAAGCATTGATGCTCGAGAAATCGAAGCGATGTTACAAGGACCAAAGCTTGCCATTCCCGCGTTTCCGGAATGTATGCTGAAGTTAAAAGACGGACGCACCCTCTATATCCGTGAAGCAAAAATGGAAGAAGTGCCAGCCATGTTAGGTTACATGGAAAAATTAATGAAAGTGGAACATGACTTTTATGATATCGTCGGTTCCCGTGTTTATTCAGAAATTTTAGGCTGGAAACGAAAACGCCTTAAGGACCCCTATACTCTCGTTGGTCTGATTGACGGTGTCTGGGCTGGTTTTGCCAATGGTCGCTTAATGAACGAAGATATCAATATCAGCCTCCATACCATGGCTCTGATTCGTGGTGGTCGCATTGGTGCAGCCATGTACTATGCCAAAGCATACTATGGTTTCGAAATCATTGGAAATAAAGAATGGTGGGCAACCTATGAATCATACAATGGCTGGTTGCGTTGGGGTCTTGGCATGGCACAACCCAGCTATCCATGGCCGGATGTTCAGCATGAACTTGGTGGCGCAAAAGTTTTCTATGTCACCAAAAAATATTGGGATTCAACAGTAAAAGAATATGTCCGCCAGATGGTTGGCGCTGATCTAGACTTCAATGTAACCGATGAAGTTCGCAAAGCGAATGAAAAATTCGTTGTTCCAGAAGAAGTTTTAGTCTAGATTTAATAATTTACCGGATGGCAGGGAGTAAATGAAACTCCCTGCTTTTTTGTTAATTGACCTGAATTTCGCAAATTAGTGCCCCGCTTTAGTGTCCTGAAATTTGGTTTTCCAGGCGTAAATCGGGTCTTTTTTTTAAATGAGAAACTCGGGTTGAATCAATATCAGAGATCCTACCGAAATTTAAAACAAAAAAGGCCAGGATTTCCCTGGCCTTTTTAGAGATAAATTTAAATTCTAGTAAATGTCGTAGATGGTATTGTATACATTGAATTTGCCGGTCGGGGTCACCAAATTCGGAATTCTGGCTACCTCTTCAAGTGTTTTATCATCGTAAACAACAATTTCACCGACTTCACCAGGGATATCCGCATTGCCCCAAATGCTGACCCAGACTTCAGTGCCTTGCATGTTGTATTCAAAATGGACTGCGCGTCCATAGGTTGCAGCTTCCCAGCATTTGTAGACTTCTTCCGGATTTTCTTTTGCGACCACACAGATGGTTCTTGATGTGGCCGGATCCGGGTGCAAGGTCATATCCACCCATATCCAGGGGCTGTTAGGATGTGTCTTGATAAATAAACTACCAGAGCCTGGCAATTTTGTTGTTCTCACAACCTTCCAGGCATTTTCGGGATAGTTTACAGGATCAGTGCCAATGGAGGTGATGACACCTTCTCCCAAGTGGGACGCACTCCAGACCGGTCCAAATTCAGGGTCAATCCAATTGGCACCTCTACCTGGATGTGGAATTCCCGCAACTTCGACCAAAGCTTCCAGTTTCCCTTCCATTGCATCAATAACAACAATTGTATTCATATTGTTGGCGGCGACCAGGAAGTATCGTTTGGTGGAATCCCAACCTCCATCATGCAGGAATCGCTCTGCTTCGATCATTTTTATGGTTGGGTTAATCGGGTCAGAATAATTAACCATCCAGACCTGACCAGTTTCTTTAATATTAACAATCCATTCTGGTTTAAAATGGGATGCAACGATCGCAGCCACGCGTGGTTCGGGGTGGTATTCTTCTGTATCCCAGGTATAACTACGGGTACTGACAATTTTGAATGGTTCCAGGGTTTCACCATTGAGAATTACAAAGTGAGGCGGCCAGTAACATCCGACGATTGCCAATTTATCTGTAAAATCTCCTAACTCGCCAGAGTATTTACTTGTTTCTACAGAACGGGCATCATAACAAAGCTGAGCTTCTGCAACTTTGGTGGGAATTTCCGTCCAAAGATCAACCAAAGCTAATTTACCATCCCGACCAATTGTATAAAGATAACGACCTGTGGCAGAGTTTCTGGTGATATGGACAGCATATCCTGTATCGACATTGGCAACGACTTCGTAGGTATCAGCATCGATAACAGCGATCTGCCCGGCATCCCGCAAGGTGACTGCCATGTAATTTTCCCAATTCCGCGTGGTTTGCGGTTCGGTGGGTCGATCTTCCACAGGTACTAATAGCTTCCAGGATGCCAGCATCTCATCTAATGACATTTCTGGGGGTTGTGGGGGTTCAATTTGCAGATATTCAGCCATTATTTCGGTTTCTTCTTTGGTAAAGAAACCCTGGTTTCCCCAATCAGGCATCCCACGCGGCGTACCATTGAAGATAATGGCTGCCAGCGCCAGGGTACCTTTCGGTACCATCAGGTCAGGTGTTAATGCCGGACCGGTAGCGCCTTTTCTTAAAGTACCATGACAACCCGCACAACGTTCAAAATAGACCTGTTTGGCCCATTCAATATCTTCATCAACCATGCCAACGACTGGCACTTCTCCTGATTCATCAACCGTAATGGGCTCGGAAAATTCCAAACCAGGTAATTTTGCCATGAAATTGATTATTGCATCAATTTCCGCATCATTTAATGTCCCATCGGAATAGGAAGGCATTAATCCGGACGAACAGGTTCCACCCGGACATTCAGTAGATATGTGTGCGTTTGGATCTACTAAAGCTTCCTTCAAATATTCGAGTACTGTGTTGGCAGTTCCCATATAGTGAGAGTTGGACAATTGCGCTTCTGCTTTTGTTCCAATTTCTGATAGATCTGGCCCGATGGTTCCTACAGCATTCTCAACCCCTGGAATCACATGACAGGCAACACATCCACCCTTTTGAAAGGCATTGGCAGCAAGCGTTAACTCATCCTCTGAGTCAATCAGTTCATCTGGTTCTTCAGACTCTTCATTGTCAATGTTAGGTGCAATTGGTTCGGTTGTTGAAACTGGTGTTGGGCTGGCGCATGCAGCCAGTAGTAATAAAATCATTAACACAAACAGCGTTTTTACATAAATCTTCATGTTCTAACCTTCCTCCATTTATCTATTTCGGCAAGTTTTTTGGAAATTATGAATGGGTTGGCAATTGCCCTGATTATTTCAGAATAAATCAGACATATATTACATTATAGGTCTTAATTGCAGAATATACATTAACTTAAGTTATTCGATAGAATATTGGTGTCCTTCACTGAAGGTACCGTGATACTTTTATTAATTATTTTAAATATTGGTCAAAAAATGCAATGGTTCTGGTCATGGCTAAACTGAAATACCCCGATAAATTATGGTCATCACCTTCATAATTGTAGAATTCAACCGTACTTCCCACAGCCAGGATTTCATCATTTAATAACTCTGAGAAAATAATTGGTACACTCTCATCAGCGGTGCCATGATGTAACTGAATCGGTCCGGAAAGTTCACTCACAAAACTATTCGAAGAAATGGATGACCAGAAATCTGGATTCTCTTCATCGGTCCCATATTCTGTAACCCACTCCTGTTGCCAGCGGCGTGCAAATGTTGGGGGTGTTGGGACTGGTCCCGGGGTATTACGACGCCATTTGGACATCATATCCGGGTAGGATGCAACAACACCGGCCCAGATCACTCCAGCTTTGATATCTTCTGAAATAACCATCGATCGCAATGTGAGATAGCCACCCATGGAATGCCCCCACATACCAATTTTTTCCGGATTTGCCAGGGGAAATTGCTGTAAAGATGCAACAGCGTTCAACACATCAACAGTGTATCCA
>JACZIY010000336.1 GCA_014860845.1 Anaerolineaceae bacterium | reverse complement strand
CGATTATTGGACCTATGCTGTTGGGAAGCAAATGATTGAGAATAATTTTGAGTGGTGAGACGCCGTTGCTTTTAGCCGCAAGAACGAACTCCAGCTCCTTTAATCCTAGAACCTGGCCTCTAACCAGTTGCGCCATCCCTAACCAGGATGTCAGTGCCAAGGCAATTAGGATATTGTAAATCCCCCTCCCAAAATAAACCATCAACAAGATGATATAGATCAAACTCGGGATCGCATTCAGAATCTCCACCACACGCATCATCAGGATATCTGTGTTTCCACCATAGTACCCAGAGATTCCACCGTAAATCACACCAATCAACATAGTGCTAATTGTCACGGTAAACGCCACCAATAAGGATATCCGACCACCATAAAGCAGTCTGGTGAGCATATCGCGACCAAGAGAATCCGTTCCTAAGAGATAATTCTTATTCCAAATCGTCTTGCGTTGTGGCAAAGGTGCTTGGTTTTCATCCAGAAACTTTATGCCTTCCGCCGAAAAGGTTAAATAATACGGTTTTGTGTTATGTTCAAATATGAACACCTTGTCACTCAAATTAGCCGATATGGGAGTCAGTTCTTCGCTAACATAGCCATCGTCCATCACCACGAAAACTTTCAAATCTTGGTGCACATAAAAATTTATTCCATCAGTTGAAGTTTGGATTTCTATGCGTGGCGGCATATTGCGGAGAGAGAGTTGCTGTTCTTGATAAGTCTTACCGGTCAACATTGGACCAAATATTGATGCAATCATAATGATGATAATGCAATAAATTGAAGCAACAGCTACTTTATTTTGGAAAAGCCTGCGACGAACATCCTGCCAATAACTTAACGTTATTCCCGAGGTTGTTTCTGCGTATTTTTCATCCTGTTGTAATGGTGTCCAGTCTTTGAGTAACGGTTTGCTCTGGGGATCGATCATGATGGTTGTTGTTCTCCTATTTCTCGTAGAGCCTAATACGGGGGTCGATAATTAAATAAATAATGTCAATAATAAATACTGCAGCAACCATAATGGCCGCAGATAGGATAGTCAGAGCCATCACGGCAGTATAATCGCGGTTGGAGATCGAGGAAACAAAATATCTGCCCAGGCCGGGCACAGCGAAAATTGTCTCAATCACAAAGGTGCCAGTAAGCAAGGCGGCAAATATCATACCCAAAGAAGTGGTTACAGGTATGAGTGAGTTGCGTAGCCCGTGTACAACTATGATCCTGGTGCGCGACAATCCTTTTGATTCAGCGGTGCGCATATAATCCTGGCTGAGTGTATCCAGCATGCTGGATCGTAACAGCCTTACAATACCACTCACTGGTGCGATCGCTAGACTGATCGCTGGAAGTATATAGCCCTTATAGCTTTCCACACCGAATGTAGGTAATAGCTTTACTTTTATTGAAAAGAAATAGAGAAGAAATGTAGCCATCACAAAGGAGGGCACAACCACGCCTACCGTTGATATGCCCATGGCAATACGATCTGTAGGTTTATTGCGATTGAGCGCAGCAACAATTCCGATTGGTAATCCAATTATAACGATCAGGACGGTAGCAGCAGCCCCTAGTTTGGAAGAAGCGGGCCATCCATCTGCCATCATTTCATTGACTGTCTGGCCGAAATAGACATACGATGGTCCAAAATCGAAACGGATTATGCCATGAAGATAATCGAAATACTGCTCAATGACGGGTTTATCGAGGTTATATTTTGCTTCTAGGGCTTCTTTTACACTTGGTGGAAGAACCCGGTCAAAAGAAAATGGACCTCCCGGAATTGCCCTCATGAGAAAGAAGGTAGCTGTAATGATCATGAACAGGGTGATCAGCATCATTAAAAAACGCTTGAGAAGATATTTCAGCATTACTTTTCCTACACTTTCTGCTCAATTACGTATGCAAGGTCTTTACTTAATCGAGCCTGTATACACCCGTCTGTATCATTAATAACCATGCCTTCGCTTGACCGTAGATAATAACCTTCTCCGGTGCTGAGTGTTACTTCGCCATCAACGCGGGGAGTCAGACGGGCGTGCGTAAGCTTTCCTGCATCCCACCAGGCATCGACCACAACATTACCACGCGCAACTAATCCGCTGAAATTCCCTTTATTCCAACTTGTAGGTAATGCGGGCAAGATGGCAATCTTACCGTTATGACTCTGCAACAGCATCTCGATGACTGCCTGGACAGCCCCTAAATTCCCATCGATCATCATGGGCATGTTGTCTTCCATTAGCTTGGGGGTATTCTTAATATTACAGCAGCTAAACAGATTCGGTAATCCAGAATAACGCGCCATTCCGCTGACCATATCTCTGGCGGTATTGCCGTCCCCAAACCTTGCCATCAATCCGGCTGCCCATGCGAGGCTGAAGCTGGTATTGCCACCACCATTGCGGATGCGCTTTTCAATACTTTTCCTAACAGCTTCAAACAATTCCGTATCATTTTCTGTGATCTCATTATATGGATATGCACCGATAACATGAGATTGATGCCTGTGTCCTGGCTCGCCTTCTTCCACTTCGATGCCCCATTCCAGGATAGCCCCATCCACTCCAATCCGCACCGGAGCTAGCTTTTTTGCTGCAGTCTTAATTTCATCTTCAAATCCTATGGGGATTTCTACATCTGTCCTCCCGGAAGATTGCAATACTTCCATTGCTTCTAGACAATCTTTCATCAGCAAAGAGATTAATTCAGAATCCATTGCAGACATGCGGCAGAAGGAAACTTTTTCGCCAAATTCGGTGTAATAGGTGCTTTCCGGAGAAGTAGTAACGCCCATGACCAGCTCGCCATCGCTTTCCTCCATAAAATCCAATACAAATAGAAGTGCATCACGCATTATCGGCCATGCCCCTTCAAGGAAATCAAGGTCCAGGGTGTACCGGTAATGTTCCCACATATCCACGGCAATCCAAACACCACCGACAAACCAATATGAGCAGTGTGCGCCAGCATCTTGTACTGCCGTATCTGCCCAGATGTCGGTGTTGTTATGTAGGACAAAGCCGCGACAGCCATACATTTTTTTGGCACTGATGGTACCATTTTTCCGGATTCGTTCCGCAAATTGGAAATATGGTTCAAAACAAATAGAAAGATTAGCGGAATCAGTAGGCCAGTAAGCCATCTGTAAATTTATATTAGTGGTAAATTTTCCATCCCAGATAGAAAGAAGATCCCGGCACCAAATCCCCTGAAGATTGGCTGGAAGTGCGCAATTGCGGCTGGAACTAAGCAACAGATACCTACCAAAGTAAAACAGCAGCAATGCAAGATAATCATCTAAAGTCTGCGAATCATCAGCAGATAAACCTAACACGCTGAGGTCATTTTTTTCAAAAGCTTCAAATACCTTATTCATCGGAAACGGGCTTTCGATTGCCTCTGCGGATTCAAGATGGATCGAAGTATTGTTAAATAAAGGACTCCATTCAGCGATGTGATCAAGTCGGCAAGCCTCGAACCCTTTTTCTAAGGCGTCCCGGCAGCGTTTTACACATATGTTTTCGATATCTTCAAATTCAAAATTAGTGGCAGCTGCAACAAACAATGTCACTTCACTGGCTTTATCGAAAACGAGTTTATCACCAATTATGACAGTATCACCGTTTCCCCTTCCGAATAATGCACCCCTGAAGCGAAGCCCCGTTTCCCCTCCGCAGGTACCGCGCATGACCAACCCGTTAGGGGCATATCGTACTGATTCATCCATGTGGGTACCATAACTAAAATTGCCAACACGCTCTCCTCGTTCGATTCCTGCAATAAAACGTAATACTGGCTCGGAAGCGCATACACGTATGGCGATTACAGAATCAGGGTGGCTCGCAAAAGCGGTGAGTTCGTAGGCGACTCCGTTCATGACATAACTCTCGGTCACAGTGGCAGAATCGAAATTCAACACCCGTTTATAATTTTCAACCTCACCAACATCATCTAAAAATTCAAGAAATATCATACCCAGGGTAGAATAATGTCTTTGGGTTTCAGGTGTCCCAGTCAATGCGACCAGAGCAAGCCTCTCTGCTTCACGAATATTCCCTTCCCTCATCATAGAGCGTATTTTATCCATGTATTGAAAGGCATCCGGGTTGTTCCGATCTCTCGGACCACCATACCAGACTGTCTCCTCATTAAGGATGATATGTTTTTCCTGCAGCCCGCCGCCTATCATCGCACCGAGCCGACCATTTCCGATAGGTAATACCTCGGAGAACTTCTCGAAAGTTTTACTCGTTGTTTTAGAAGGTTTATCAAAGATGAGTTGTATTTTTTCAGTTAGATCCATTTTTTTTCCAAGCTCCCGTGTTTACGAATGATTTTTTAACATTATGTTTTCAATCTCTTCTATGGTTGCTGGAATCGATGCGGAAAGATTTTCACAGCCACCTGCGGTCACCAGCACATTGTCTTCAATTCGCAGCCCAATCCCCCACTCGCGCACATAAATGCCAGCATCGACTACAAAGACCATATTTTCTGCCATTGGCTCTTCATATCCGCCAACATCATGGGTGTCTAAACCGATGTGGTGGGTTGTGTTATGCCAAACAGTTTTACCAATATCGGCGAAATCATCCACTATTCCCAAAGATTTAAGTCCCTCGAAGGATGCTTCGCGACAAATACGGTTCGTTTCGCTAAAAGGGACACCTGGTCGTACCTGAGCCATTACTGCTCGATTGGCATTATAAGCAATTTGGTATATCTGCGCCTGCCGCTCACTGAAACGACCATTTGCGGGGAATACCCGCGAGATGTCGGTAGAATACTCATCATAAGATGCGCCGACATCAGTAAGTATCAAGTCGCCGTCTTCAATACTCTCCATGGGATGCGAATAGTGGAGGTAAAAAATGCGTTCGCCACCGGCTATAATCGAAGGAAATGCGCTACAGCGTTGTCCATGCGCAGCAAGCTCATAATTAAACTCAGCTTCAAGTTCGTATTCCTTCATGCCGGGTTTGGCAACATGCATCATCCGGCGAATCCCCGCCTCGGTAATCTGCATCCCTTTTCGGATCGCATCTATTTCGTCTGGTGTCTTAATCTTGCGCATTGCACAGACAAGTGGGTAACTATTCTTA
>JACZIY010000335.1 GCA_014860845.1 Anaerolineaceae bacterium | reverse complement strand
ATGATCCCCCATAAAGGTCTCCCCCACTGCATAACGCTCTGGATAGGAATCAAGTAGTTGACGAAACTCTCTTAAGAATTCGAACATCTCTGGCTGATCCAGGTCATTAATATGCTTTTGTTGATCGAATTTTGTTATTCCAAACTTATATGGGTTATTCCTGTAATTATTGTCCTTAAAATATGCATTAAAAACATCCAATCGAAAGCCATCCACTCCTTTATCCAACCAGAATTTGATCATATCCAGTATTTCAGTAAAAACTTTGGGATTGCGCCAATTCAGATCAGGTTGCTGTTTGCTGAACATATGGAAATAATACTCTTCAGTTTTGCTTTCCCATTCCCAGCCACTGCCCCCAAATCTTGATTGCCAATTGTTAGGTACCTTTCCTCCATCTCTGGATTCTTTCCAAATATACCAATCTCGATACGGATTATTCTTCGAAGATTTGGATTGTTGAAACCATTCATGCTGGTCGGAAGTATGATTTAAGACCAGGTCCATAACCACCCGGATATTACGTTTATGAGATTGCTTCAAAAAAACATCAAACGCTTCCATGCCTCCAAATTTCTGATCGATATCACGATAATTGGAAATATCATATCCATAATCACCATCAGGACTTGGGTAGACAGGGGACAACCAAATCGCATTAATGCCCAAATCCTTTAAATAATCCAGTTTCTGCGTAATTCCAGGCAAATCACCAATGCCATCATCATTTGTGTCCATAAACGAACGTGGATAAATCTGATATATGACTCCATCACGCCACCATAAAAAATCCGCCATCCAAGCCTCCAATGATTACCAAAAAAGGAAAAAATTATAAATAGAAAATGAAAATGAGTGTTTAGCCAATTTTATATGAAAAATTTATCTCCAAATTAGACAGGGATATCAAAAAACCTTGATTTGAAAAAATGATTATGGTAAAATACATCTTGCATTACAGAATTTAGTAGACCTCAATGAAAAGTGGGCAACCCCCACTTTTCTTATTTAGTAAGTATTTTTTTGTGGGAGAAAAGCCAAGAAATGAGAAACGAATTTACCCTTGCATTCAATGAAGTGCTGGAAGAAAAAGGTCTTCCGCGTGAAATCATCATAAAAGCGCTTGAATCGGCCATGGTATCTGCCTATAGGCGATCTGTGAATGCATCACAGGCGCAAGTAATTGATGCAAAAGTCGATATGGAAACCGGTAAGGTGACAATATTCGCAGAAAAAGAAGTCGTTGAAGACGTTCAGGATGAACGAACTGAAGTCGATCTGGAAGAAGCTCGACGTTTTGATGCAGAAGCTGAATTAGGCAATATGGTATCAGTAGAAAGCACACCCAAGAATTTTGGCCGTGTTGCTGCTCAAACTGCTCGCCAGGTAATTCAACAAAGAATCCGGGATGCTGAACGGCAAGCCCAATTAGATCATTATGCGGATCAAATTGGAGAGATAATTTCAGGTGTTGTGCAAGCAAGTAACGCTCAAGGACTAACAATCGGTCTGGAGATGAAAGCAGAAGGAACCATGTTGCGCAAAGACATGATTCCAGGTGAACGATTCCATGTTCATGATCGTGTACGTGCCCTGGTGGCTGAAGTTAAAGACAGTAATCGAGGCCCTCAAATTTTGCTTTCCCGTACGCACCGAAATTTTTTGCGACGATTATTAGAGACCGAAGTGCCCGAAATTTATCATGGTATCGTTGAAATTCGATCCATTACACGTGAACCTGGTCAAAGAGCAAAAGTTGCAGTCTCAGCAACCCAATCTGGTATTGATCCTGTTGGTGCCTGTGTCGGATTACGAGGCGTTAGAATTCAGGCAATTGTGCGTGAACTCCATGATGAAAAAATCGATGTAATTGAATGGCATCAGGATTCATCACAATTTATTGCCCGTGCAGTAAGCCCAGCAAAAGTCAGTGGTGTGTACCTGAATGAATTTTCAGAAGGTGGCAAAACAGCTACTGTTGTCGTGCCTGAAGATCAACTCAGCCTGGCGATTGGTCGTGATGGACAAAATGCACGCTTGGCAGCCAAATTAACTGGATGGAGAATTGACATTAAAAGTGTCCAGGAAGCATCCAGCGACGCTCTCTACCGGCTACAGAAAGATCCTGGAATGGTTGAGATGGCTGAGAATGAAAAAGACAATATGGTCAAAGTTGAAGAATTATTGGCCAAGAAGTCTGGTGGTGGAATTCTCAATGTTGAAAATTATGATTTCCTTAACAAATTCATTGAAAGAGTTGAGACTCGAACTTTCATTCGCAGCAAATTAGATGAAGAAGCTGAAAGAAGCAGAATGCAAGCATTACGTGCTCAAATTCCACCCAGCTTCTTCGATTCGACTATTCTGGACTCGTCATTACCAGAACATGTAAATTACATCTTACAGGAAGCTGGCTATAATACCATTGCTGAATTAGTCATTAAAATGTTACAGGCACCTGATGATATTTTACGCTTGAATGGTATTGGTCCAAAAGCGATGAAATCTATTCAAGACCTGATGGAATCATTGCCTGTAAAGCTTGCATCTGAATTGTCTGAAAGCGTTGTCGTTGCTGAAGAAATAGAACCAACAACTGAACAACCTATTGAAGAGTTAGAAGGAAAGGAATCAATCGAAGTACCCGTAGTTGAAAAGGAAACTGAAGTAATTGAAGAGCCTTCTTTGGAGACATTAACGATTGAACCGGAAGTTGAACAAATAGAACCGATCAATGAAGAATTGGATGAAGATACTTCAGAAGAAGAGGTTGTTCCTGTAAAAACTCAAGAAGAAGAACTTTCTTTTGATGAACTTTTTGCCCTCCAATCTACCAATATTGAAATTCCTTTCGTGGAAGATGAGGAAGAAGACCTCTCAGATGATAAGAAAGCAAAGAAGAAAAAGGATAAGAAAAAGAAGCGTCAGGTCAAGGTAGAATACAACGAAGAAGAAGATACGCTGATTTATAGAAAGATTCATAAACGCAGTGATGAAATCGATTGGGAATAATTTTGAGGTGAAGAACCAAAGAAGATGGTGAAAAAAGCTAAGGGTAAACGGCCAAAACATATACCACAACGAACCTGTGTCGGTTGTCGAGAAATACAAGACAAACGAACATTGACCAGAGTAGTTCGTACCGACACGGGGATCGTTATTGATCCAACAAGCAAGATGCCTGGCCGCGGAGCATATATTCACAATCTTCAAACATGTTGGCAAGCTGCATTAAAAGGAAAACTTGCCAATGCATTAAAAATAGAATTAACTGACGTAGACCGGAAAATCCTTCTTGATTTTATGCAGAAATTGCCGGAAAGCGTAAATGAAGAAGAGCATGATGGATAAACATTGCAGTTGTTTTAGCTGATACGTTTTGTAACTAAGGCTCGAACAGCGCACATCAATCCTGAGCTCGAAATGAGTTTAGCACATAAGTGCAAAATAGCGTTGGAGGTGCGAAATGAGCGAAAAAATAAAAACAATCGTTTTACCAAACAGTATTACTGTTCGCGAACTGGCTCAGCAGATGGAGACCAGTCCGATTCAAGTTATAAAAGTGTTAATGGCAAATGGGGTTATGGCTAATATCAATCAACAAGTTGATTTTGATACTGCTGCAATCGTCGCCTCAGAACTCGGATTTGAAGCCATAGTTGAAACCTATGAAGAAGAAGAGATCGTAGAAGTTGGCGAAATCCCAATGTGGCGAAGGATGATTTTGGATGAAAATCCAAAAGAATTAGTTAATCGTCCTCCCGTTGTGACTATTCTAGGGCATGTAGATCATGGAAAAACAACTTTATTGGATGCCATTCGGCATACAAATGTTGCCGGTGGAGAAGCAGGTGGCATCACCCAGCACATTGGTGCCTATCAGATTGAACATAAAGGACAATTAATCACATTCTTAGACACACCTGGTCATGCAGCCTTCACCGCCATGCGATCTCGTGGAGCACAGGGTGCCGATATTGTAATCCTTGTTGTTGCAGCGGATGATGGTGTTATGCCTCAAACCAAGGAAGCGATTGCGCACGCAAAAGCAGCTAGAGTTCCCATAATTGTTGCTCTTAATAAAATTGATCGTCCTGATGCAAATCCTGATTTTGCTAAGCGACAATTATCCGAGAATGGCCTTGTTCCGGATGATTGGGATGGGGACACAATGATTGTTCCTGTTTCTGCCAAGCAAAGAACTGGTATTGAGGACTTGCTTGAAGCAATTCTATTAACATCAGAAGGTATGAGCATTAAAGCAAATCCAAATGGCAAAAAGATTGGCACAATCATTGAAGCTGAAATTGACAAATCAAAAGGTGTCATGGCAACATTATTAATCCAAAATGGGACAGTCAATGCTGGCGATATAGTAGTAGCTGGAAGTTCTTATGGCCGGATTCGTGCGATGTTTGATTATAAAAACAAACCCATTCAGAAAGCAGGTCCTTCCACACCTATTTTGATTATGGGTATGAATGATGTTCCTCAGGCGGGTGATATCTTCCAGGTGGTTGACTCTACTAAAGTAGCTATGTCAATTGTTACAAAGAGAAAAATTGCAGATAAAGATTCACGCTTTGCTTCTCCAAAAGCTACATTAGAAGAATTATTTATCCGTGTACAAGCCGGTGAAGAGAAAGAACTACGTCTCATCATCAAAGCTGATGTTCAGGGCTCTCTGGAACCAATTATGAATTCATTAAATGATCTGACAAGCAAAGAAATCAGTATCAATATTCTACATGCTGAAACAGGAAATATCAGTGAAAATGATGTAATGCTAGCAAGTGCTTCAAAAGCTATTATTGTGGGCTTTAACGTCACTGCAGATTCTGCTGCTAAACGAATGGCAGAGGGTGAAGGCGTTTCCATAAGAATGTATAAAATCATTTATCGCTTGATTGAAGATGTGGAAAAAGCATTAAAAGGGATGTTGGAACCAGAGTATGTTGAAGTGATCATCGGAAAAGCAGATGTCCTCGCGATCTTCAAAATTCAGAAAATTGGTGCAATTGCTGGATGTAAAATAACTGCAGGTGAATTCAAAAGAAATGCCAAAGCACGTGTGGTTCGTAATGAAGAAGTAATCCATGAAGGTGAAATCAATTCCTTAAAACATGAAAAAGATGATGTACGAGAAGTTCGTACTGGATTTGAATGTGGTATCGGACTAAAAGGATTTTCTGATTTTGAAGTTGGTGATACGATTTTGTGCTTCACCAAAGAGCTTTCAACAGAGAGTTAGAATGCGAGGAAGATAATGCCATCAAAATTACGATTGACAAAAATTGGAGATCGAATTCAACAGGAAATTTCCGAAATGTTGGTGCGTCAGGAAATTTCAGATCCAAGATTATTAGGGGTAACAATAACCGATGTAAAGGTAGATCGTGAATTAGCATTTGCCTCCGTTTATGTTTCTGCTTTAGAAGGTAGTGAACGTTCCAAAGAGATTTTGCAGGGTTTTGAGAGTGCCAGTAGTTATATACGGAAACTATTATCCAACCGGATTGAATTACGCGCATTCCCGCGATTACGCTTCTATTGGGATCCAACACCGGAACGAGCAGATCGGATTGAACAAATTCTTTCCACGATTCGGGAGGAAGAAATCGTTAGCCCTTCACAAACACCGGAGGAAGTAGATCTGGATGACGACTCCAACTCCACAGGCAATTAAAGCTCTCTTCACAGATGCACAATCCGTATTGCTGGCTTCTCATATCCGTCCAGATGGAGATGCGATAGGTTCTCTTCTGGGTCTTGGTAATGCTTTAATTCAATCGGGTAAAAAAGTATTTATGGCATTAAGTGATGGATTACCATCAAATTTTCGTTATTTACATGGAGCAAACCTGGTAAAAAGGTCTATACCTAAAGATCTCAAATTCGATTTAACAATCAGTCTGGATTCATCTGACATGGATCGTACTGGTGGAATTTTTGGAGATCGAGAAATAATCTTAAACATTGATCATCACATTACCAATACCTTATTCGCCAAATATAATTTCAACGATCCTGATTCTGTTGCAACCTGTGCTTTAATAGCAGAAAATCTTGAAACCTGGGGTTTGTCAACAAGTGCTGAGACTGCCTCATTATTAATGACTGGATTAATTACCGATACAATTGGTTTTCGCACTTCTAATATGTCATCGAAAGCCATGAGAATTGCAGCAGATTTGATCGATAAAGGCGCTGATCTGCCGACCATTTACCAGCAGGCTTTGACAAATAAAAGTTTTGATCAATTAATATATTGGGGTTATGCACTGAAAAAACTGCAACGAAATGATCGGATAGTCTGGACAACCTTAACCCTTGATGATCGAAAGGTTGCCGGATACAATGGGAATGATGATGCCGATTTGAATGCAATCTTATCCAGCATCATTGACTGTGATATAACCATCCTTTTTGTTGAGCAAAATAATGGGCATGTGAAAGTTTCATGGCGTGGAAAATCAAGCATTAACGTGTCTAATATTGCCCAATACTTTGGTGGTGGTGGTCACCCTGCAGCTTCTGGAGCTGACATAATAGGTGGATTAGAAGATGTACAATTTACAGTTATTGAAAAAACTTTAGAATTGATGAAAGAAAATTTGTAAATGATAAATTCATTGAAATCTCATCCATTCCATATCGGGGAGCAATCAAATGGAAAAAGAAAATAAAAATTTAATAAGTGGTGTAATTGTTATTGACAAACCAATTGGTATGACATCTCATGATGTAGTACAAATTGTAAGAAAAGGTACAAATATTCGCAGGGCGGGTCATACTGGAACATTAGATCCACGTGCATCTGGTGTCCTGGTAGTATTAGTTGGACCAGCTGTGCGTTTAAGTGAGTATGTTTCTGCATCAGATAAACGCTATCAAGCTGTCATTCAATTAGGAACGACAACTGATACTTATGATGCAGACGGACGAGTCTTATCCACCACATCGGTGGATATATCCGAAAAGCAATTTGACGATGTTCTCCAATCATTTGTTGGCCAAATTGAACAGGTTCCCCCCCCCTATTCTTCAGTAAAAGTAAAGGGGCGTCATGCTTATGACATGGCTCGCAATGGAGAAGAAGTAGATCTCGAACCACGCACAATTAATGTCTATAATTTGGACTTGTTGGAGTGGGCTCCACCTGAAGCTGTCATTGATGTGTACTGTTCTTCAGGTACCTATGTGCGTTCATTGGCTCATGATTTGGGTGAAAAATTAGGATGTGGCGCACACTTAATTGGTCTTAGACGAACAAAATCCGGACGTTTTACCTTGCGTGATGCTGTACCGCTACGCAAGTTACGCGAGGCTTTTGAAAATGACACATGGCAAAATTTTATTATCCCTGCAGCCGAAGCTTTATCCGATTGGCCTGCAGTAGAATTATCGAATGAGCAATTAGATATCGTGCGTCATGGTCGCAGAATTCCTGCTGAACCAGGTGTTGGAACAATGGCACGCGCAATCAGTGAAGAAGGTGAATTAATCGGTTTGCTAGAACTGGATCCCGAAACACAGGAATGGCAACCCAAAAAGGTTTTCACTTCTTAACAATTCTTTAAGATGGTGACCAGGTTCATGAATCACATCGACGAAGCAATCACAACCAAAAACCAGGTCGTTTATGCCACAATTGGCGCTTTTGATGGTGTTCATATTGGTCACCAACATTTGATCCGGTCGATGGTTGCACAGGCACAAGAAGACTCAGCCCTTTCTCTGGTAATCACTTTTCATCCCCATCCAGCAGTATTATTAAGATCATTACCCCTGCCTTTCTACATTACAACACCTTCTGAAAAACAATCTTTGTTCCATAAATTAGGGGTTGATTTTGTATTAGATCTGAAATTTACCAAAAAGATGTCAGGTATGGATCCAGAGCAATTCATGGATATGCTTCTCAATCAATATCCTATTAACCAGCTTTGGTTAGGGAAAGATTTCGCTTTAGGTAAAAAAAGGGCTGGAAATATTTCCGTTCTTCGTCAAATCGGTGTAGAAAAGGGGTATTCAATCATTGATTGCCCTCATATAGAAGATAATCATGGAAAAGTATCTTCCTCAGAAATCAGAAATTGGATTATCTCAGGAGATTTTCGAGCGATAACCAGGGCACTTAATCGTTATTATTCTCTAGAGGGAAAAGTAGTGCATGGGGATGCACGTGGAAAGAAAATTGGATTTCCTACTGCTAATTTGGAAGTATGGGAGGGAAAACTTTTACCTACCCCCGGTGTGTACGCAACATGGATAACGATTGAGGATCAATTTTTTCCTTCGGTAACCAATGTTGGTGTTCGACCAACATTTGAATCCCAAGATACAAAACCGAGAATTGAAGCCCATATTCTTGACTATAATCAGGATATTTATAAGAAACAAGTACAATTACACTTCGTAGAGAATATTCGAATTGAGAAAAAGTTCAATTCTATTGATGAGCTTATTCATCAGATTCAAAGAGATTCAAGACGAGCCGAGGAGATTCTGAAAAATGTCACCAAACCGACAGGTCTATTTACTTGATCCCCACGATTTAACCCCTGAAACGATTGCGGTTACGTTTGCTAAAACATCCCGATCCCCACAATCCTTTCAGGAAATCGCTGATGAACTTACTGATGAAAAATCAGCTGAATTTCATGAAAAATGGGTTGTCGGTTATGGACATGCCTCTGTGGCTGAACATGCGGTTTTGCACATTGCAGTCGAAAATGTTTCCAGATTAGCGGTTGAATGTCTGGAAAGCAATCGTCTCGCATCATATACAGAAAAATCAACCCGATATCAAAAGTGGAATGAAAATAGCTTTTATATTCCTGGAGAATTAGATGATCAACCAACTTTGAAAGAGAAATATATTCAAGCAAACCAAATCCTTTTTCGTACTTATTTGGCTTCATTACCCATCATTCGGGATCAGATTGGGAAAAATAATCCCAGACGAGCGGATGAAAGTGAAGCTGCCTGGGAACGCCGAATTCGGTCTGACTATGTGGATGTTTGCCGTTTTCTTTTACCAGCATCTTCATTGGCAAATGTTGGAATGACAATCAATGCACGTGCTCTGGAGCATGCAATTCAAAAAATGCTATCCCATCCTTTGGCAGAAGTGCAGGCTATGGGCAATGAGATAAAACTAGTATCGCAAAAAAATGTACCTACTTTGGTGAAATATGCCAATGCAGTGCCTTATTGGGTAAAAGCAGCACAATCATTTGCAGAGACATCAAAATCGGTCGAACAGTCAAAAATATCAAATGATTGGTGTCAATTGGTCCACTATGATCAAAACGCGGAAAAACTTGTGCTTGCAGGATTATTAGTTCGAAACAGTAATCTTAGTTATCAGACTGCTATGCAATATCTCCAATCTCTTAATCAAATTCAATTGGATTTATTAATTAAACAAGTGCTAGATGACATTGGACGTTTCGATATTCCTGTAAGGGAATTGGAATATGCCACATTTACTTTTGACCTGATCATGGATCAAGGTGCCTATTTTGAGATTAAACGGCATCGTATGATGACTCAAACACCGCAACCTTTATCCACATCATTGGGGTATTCGGTTCCAAAAACAATCGTAGATGC
>JACZIY010000334.1 GCA_014860845.1 Anaerolineaceae bacterium | reverse complement strand
GTTGTGGATTCAGAAAATATGCCTTTTGGTACGCATCAAAGTCCATGTCTTTCTCCTCGACTCGAAATCTCCATGTACATTGTAGCGAAAAATCTTTTGATATGCCTACGAAATACACCCTTTGCCTTATTGGTTTTTTTGGGGTTTTTTAATATACTAAAAGTACCTTTCTCTGGCAGTCTTATCCGATGAAAAAAATTTTCCCCTATTTGCTCGCTCTTTGCCTTCTGGTGACCTACCTGCTACCGGGTTCTGGCCGCATTGTCCAGGCGCAGACTCCATACCCACAGTCTGATGGCGAAATTCTTCCTCTCTTTGATGTGAATGTGGAAATCCAAACCCCACTGGATGTGGAATCCTTCAGTTGCATAGATGTGACCGATGTGCCCATGAGCGAGTGCGAGGCTCTGGTGTCATTTTATTTGAGCACCAATGGAGCTGAGTGGTCATACAATACCAATTGGCTGGAGAGCTTCACTGTCGGCACGTGGTTAGGTGTGACGGTAAAGGAAGGACATGTCACCATTCTGTCTTTATATAGTAAAAACTTGACCGGTACAATCCCCGAAGAGATCGGCCAGCTACCCTATCTTGAATTATTAGAACTGGCAGGTAATCAAATAACCGGGCCAATCCCGGAATCACTGGGAAACCTGACTTATCTTGTAGAAGCCTGCCTGACGAATAATTTGATAACGGGTCCAATTCCGGATACGTTAGGAGGAATGTCCTCCCTGCTTAAACTCTCATTTAATGATAATTTGATAGAAGGAGAAATCCCTGCATCCCTGGGGGACATAACTACTCTAACAAAATTTTCATTAGGAAATAATCGATTAACCGGAACCATTCCGGACTCATTGGGTCAATTAATAAACGTAGACAGGTTCGAGGTATATAAAAACAATTTAAGTGGCGAGCTTCCAGAATCCCTGGGAAACCTCACAAAACTGAAAGAGTTAATCATTTTTGAAAATTCATTCAGTGGCAGCATTCCGCTAAGTTATACCAATCTGACGAACGTGACCGATTTCTACTTCTTCAAAACCCAATTATGTGAACCGACCACTCCAGAATTTCTCGCCTGGAAGGCGCTGGTAGGATTAGGCTGGAACGGCACCGAAGTGATCTGCATGGACTTTCATTGTTTCATGCCCATCATATCGCGGTAGGGTGTGGGTTCCAAACCCACCCCGATTTTTCCTTTTTTGATTTGCCAAAAACCAATTTTTATTAGATAATAACCTTTATCTTTACCAGGTTCCGGGCTGGATAGTCCGTGTAGTCTGGTTTTGTTTTTTGATCGGACAAATTAACACCATGGCGCGCATATCCCATAAACTGAAAAATCCATTGGAAGGGGCTCTTGCTGGTGGAGGTGATCCTGCTACCTCACCGTTGTATGTCTTCGGACCCTTCTTAAGCCTGATATTGGTGTCTGGCGCCGCCCGCATCGTTTTTGGTGGGGCAGTCTGGCTGGCTGTGCTGACTATTGCGGTGGTGTCCGCCATGTATCGTCTGGTGATGAAATGGGTCACGGATGGATCCGGTGGCAGTGGTCTGAGCGAAGAGGAATTTGGTGGCTGGGCTGTCAAAGTTAATGCCGGCATCACCTTCATCGAATACACACTTACGTTCCTGGTCAGCATGGCTGCCATGGTCACCTTTATCGCTGACCGCCTGCCAGCCTTGAATGAAAATTTTCTGGGCTTCCCGATGCGCACAATGGTTGCCATTTTATTAAGTTTGTTGATCGGGTGGCTGGTCAACCGCGGTCCCAAGATGGCAGCCCGTACGTTTGGCCCGGCCACCGCGGGAGTCTTGATCCTGTTGTGGATCATGATCTTTGCCACCCTGTTTCGCACCGGGTTTCACCTGCCGGCATTATCGTTTGAGGCATTTATCCCACCCAACCTGCACTTTACCATTGGTGGATTCGTGCGCATTCTGGCAGTTATGACCGGGATTGAAGTCTTTGCCAACCTGGTGGCTGCTTTTGAAGGCACGCCTAAGCAGAAGAGTCGCAAAGCCTTTCAAAGCATGCTGATCATCATGAGCACCACCGCCGCCACGATGTTAATTGTTGGTCCTGCCATCTTCTCGCTCTCCGACCCTGCCAATAC
>JACZIY010000333.1 GCA_014860845.1 Anaerolineaceae bacterium | reverse complement strand
ATACATCAAAGTTCCAACCAAACTTAACTCACGATCTTGCACCAGACCCAGGTCGACAACTGGCATTTTTCCAAAGACACCGACGACGATGATTGTACTTCCCTTACGCGCATTGTCCAAAGCTTGACTGATGGTATCCTGCACGCCTACGCATTCCAAAATCAAGTCAGCCTTATCTGGTCCAAAGGTGTTCAAGATTGCACGGCCAAGATTCTCTTGAAGTGAGTTGATCACATGCACAATACCACATTCACTGGCTTTCTTTATCTTATATTCACTGATATCTGAAATCAATACTTTCTTGGCACCCATAGCAGTAGCGACCTGAGCCACCAGATTACCGATCGTTCCTGCTCCTAACACCAGGACATTCAATCCATCAACGCTCCCATACCGAGTAAGTGCATGGATTGCGACCGAAATCGGCTCGATCATTGCAGCTTGATCGATTGTTATAGACTCGGGAATCTTCAACACCATCTGAGCCGGGATTGGAAAATATTCCTGGGCAGCACCATTTGTTTGGAAACCCATGACTTTAAGGTGATCGCAGATATGGTATAGGCCATGCCGGCAGGGGTAACATTCGCCACAAGTCACCTGGGGCATAAAAACAACTTTATCACCTTGTGAAAAACCTTTCACTTCTCGGCCTAATTCAGCAATCAATCCCGAAACTTCATGTCCTTGCACAACCGGATAGCTAGTGTAAGGATGCAGTCCATGGTAGACATGGATATCTGACCCACATACGCCGATACGTTTAACTTGTATCAATACTTCATCGGGTTGGAGAATTGGCTTCGGGATCTCACGAATTTCTATGTTCCCAGGGTTGATCATTATTGCTTGCTTCATAAAGAATCCTTTTCCCTTAATAGCTATTTTTGCTGCCGACCAGATTTAGTCCATTGGTCGGCAGCAAGCTTTGAAATTTTTATTACTTGGTAATTTCAATTTTGTAAATGTAGAGTGTGTCAAGCGGGGATATGAACCAGTTGGTCACATAATCTTGCAACATAATCGCTCCGGCAGGAACAATCAATGGCACAATCGGGCTTTCTTCCATCAAGATCTTCTCAGCTTTAAGCATCAGATCTAATGCTACAGCTTCATCGGTGGCGACACGCGCCTGGTTGATGAGATCATCGTATTCTGAGCTTGCCCAACGGGTAGCATTGTCATAGGCTGTGGAGGTGAAGAGGTCGAAAAATGTCATGGGGTGAACATAGTCGCCTCCCCAACCGCCAAAGGCAATATCGTAGGTTCCATCAATAATCATTGGGAAGAAGAGCTTGGAGTCAACCAACTGGATTTCAGTACGGATACCCAGATTGTTCAGTAGCATTTGTTGAATAATCTCAGCATCTTTTGCCCATCTTTCAAATGTGTGCAACCGGTATACTGGCAGACCCACCCCGTTGGGATAACCAGCTTCAACCATCAAAGCCTGGGCTTCTTCAACTTTAGCGGTTATAGCGAGCCCATTATCACCGGATACTTCCCGGAAATCCTTGCCATCAAGGATAAGACCTCCTGGAACAATGCCTAAGATCGGTTTGGAGGTAATGTTGCCGAGACCGTCCAGATAGGCTTTGCGGTCGATGGCTAGGTTGATTGCCCTTCTCACTTTTTGGTTATCGAGGCCAGTTGACTCATTGTTTAAGCGCAGGAAGTTAATCCTAAGCTGATCATAATTAATTAGCCTATCATCTGTGACCATGAGGTTAATCAGTTCTGAGGCGGGTACACTTCCAATGCCATCAACATCGCCTGCAATAAATGCGGAGTATGCTGTATTTTCATCGGCGATGAAGGAGAAACGAAGATTGTCGATTGAGACAGAATCAGCATTCCAATAATACTCATTTTTCACTGCAGTGAT
>JACZIY010000332.1 GCA_014860845.1 Anaerolineaceae bacterium | reverse complement strand
CTATTATCCTAGAAAACGCATGAAAAAAGAAATTCTATCTATATTTGATCAAATTCCATATTTCACCATCGAAGCTGTTAATCAGGTGTATGGTGCTGAAAGGTTGGCTGACGGAACAATTCAAACAGCTCTTTACCGCTGGATGAAAGCCGGCCATATCATGCAACTCAAAAAAGGTGTTTACATGACTCGTTCATTCTATGAACGCCACCGCTCAGACCTGGATTTCTCTCCCGCTATCAGTGCTATCCTCATTCCGCAATCGTATATCTCATTGGAATTTGTTTTACAACGGCATGCCATTCTGAGTGAAATCACCTATCCAATTACGGCAGTCACCCTCAAACAAACTCGTGTAATCGAGAACAAGCTGGGCATTTTTTCTTACCGGAATATCAGAGAGAATCTATATACGGGTTTTGATTTCTACGAATATCAGGGGATTCCATTTTCCCAGGCGTCCTTGCCCAAAGCTCTCTTTGATTACCTCTACTTGCGACCTCTGTCACGGGTTATGTTTTCATCAAGATTCAATCTCGCAGAAGATTTGCGCTTGAATCTTGATGAAATTTCGGAACATGATCAGAACCAATTTGCAGAATTTGTGGAAGTTAGCAAAAGTAGCAAGATGCAGAGAATATTGAAAAACCTGAGGAATACAATATGGCAACATTAATTCAATCTTTGCAAAACATCCTCTCGAATAAGGACCCATTATTAGCGAATGAAACCAAACGAATCATTCTTAAAGAAGCTTTGCAGGCATATACCCTGGATTTCCTCTATAACCACTCCATTTACAGAGGTTTGAATTTCTACGGCGGTACCTGTTTGCATGTAATCTATGATCTCAACCGTCTTTCTGAGGACATCGATCTGGATAATTCGACCGGGATTGATATTTCTAACCTTGAAGAAGATTTACTTACTTATTTCCGGGCTAATGTAGGGTATCTAGATATCACAACTAAAACCCAGGATGGTGAATGGGGAATAAAGCGGATCACCTTGAAATTTCCAGTTTTGAATGTATTAGGGTTGTCTCCCTACTCCAACGAAGCACTTCATCTTAAAGTCGAGATCAGCCAGCACCATCAAACATCCATCATACACAAAACACCAGTTTTCCTATTTGGTCACAGCCTGGTTGCTTCTCATTTCTCCTTAGAGACTATGATGGCAGGAAAAATCATTGCCTGTCTGGAAAGAAATTTCAAAAAAGGTAGCGAAGGTATCAATATCAAGGGCCGGGATTTTTATGATTTACTCTGGTTCATGCAACAGAAAATCCAGCCACTGGAAGAAAAATTACTGAAAGATGGAATGGCATCTTACCCACCACCGATCGCAATGAAATTACTATCCGAGAAAATCTCTACCATTAAAACCTCAGAACTGGCTGTCGATTTACTTTCCCTCTTCGAACAAAGAACCTTCATCGAAGCCTGGCTGGAAGGCTTTCACCAGAATTTTGATCTGTATTCCAAACATTATTTGTAGGGTCATCTCCCCATTTACTCGCAAATCACTTTAGCAAAAGTATTCGGAACTACTCACCCAATCCAATTCAGATAGTCCCTGTGCTCCGCCTGCTCCTCCCCTACAAATTCCAAACAATCACCAGCTCAACAACTTAACGGCTTAACAACTTCACTTCCTTTTCCCTTTCAGCTTTAGCCTTTTTTCTAACTTATACACCCAATTTCCATCCCATCTAATTTTGCTATACTCTGCCTATGAT
>JACZIY010000331.1 GCA_014860845.1 Anaerolineaceae bacterium | reverse complement strand
GTCTGATCCTGTTCGACAATCAAATACCAATCCAGGTCTGGCAAATAACGTGTAGAGAGCGTTTCTTCTCCATTTTTTGTTCGGAATTCATAATAGTGGGTAACATCATCATTTTTAAGAATATCAGTTCCGATATTTTGTAACCCTTCCAACTCTTGTATGTTGATTTTCTCAACCAGGTCCTGGTTGGGATGGATCTGAATCAAACCCTCCGAATCCACCAAATAAATCAAATGTCCAAAGCGTTGGCGGTAAGATTCGAGTGTCTCACCGACCTCGCTCATTTGTAAACCCACACCTGTAACCCCCAGAAAATTACCGGCATTGTCTTCCAAGCGGTGGTTGATAAAAATGGTCAGCGTACCAGAAGTGGCTTCATCATTATCCACATCCAGATCATAATGGAGACCCGATCTGACAAAGTTGTAATACCAGATGTCATGTTCATCCTCTGGTCTGATTTGTTTCAGGAGGCCATCGTAATAATAGTAATTGTTGGTACGGGCTGAAATATAAAAAGCACTGAAATAACCGTAACGATCTTTAATCCGTTGCAGATAACGAACGATCTCTTCTGTATCCTGCTCACCTGCCAGCACCCACTCAACCAGGAATTCATCATTTGCCATGATTGATGAATTATGAATAGGCTGTAACAACTCTTTCTGTATTTCCGAGTAGATGTTATCGCTGATCAGTGGCAGAATCTTGTTTTTTGCATCACTATCAATTGAATTGCGCGTGACGTTATAACTGATTAGACTCGTGAAAGTGAATGAAAAAACCAACACCACGGTCAGTATGCCGATAAGGCGGTATTTATTGAAGAGAAAGCTTTTGAGTCTTTTGCGCATGTTTCTTAGATTGGAATGGAGACTGAGCTATGATTGTATCATATTCCAATGAATGCAAGCCCGAGATAAGTTACTTTTTTTTCTTTATCTTATCCTTCTTCGGGATAATAAACCAACCTGTTTTGTACAAATGATAAATTTCTGTATGCTGGAAAGCGTAATTGTATTGTTGTCGTTTGATAAAGTCGGGCACTCTCATCTCTAAATGGTATAAACGGGTGCTCAAGCCATACAGAATCAAAGACACTATCACGAAACCACCAAATAAAATTAAACTATAGAAGTACAGGTAAAGCAGAAAGATCCAAAACAGAATGTTTAGGACTCTTTTGAGAACCTTGAACAATCCATGTTTGAAGCGACAACCCGGGCAGCGCGGAACATAGAGTTCAAGATGCCATGGAGTAATAAAGATTATTTTCACGGTAAACAGTGGGTATGTCAGATTGTTTTTTTCATCCAGAAGATAATAATTATCCGGTCGAAATTTGGCCATTTCCACTTTTATTGCAGCGGACGGATGGGCTTTGGCCTTGCAATACCAGCATTTTTCTACGGTGGTGGAAGCCGGGTGTGTGAGTGGGAATACCTGGTTCATCGTAATATCTCCAATAAAACATTAAGTACTTTATAGGGGCAATGCTGTACTTTCATGCAATTGGAGCAACTGTAGATTTTCAAGTTTTCTCTCTTCCTTAAAAACAAAAAGGGGACAAAGTCCCTTTGTGCAGATAAAAAATGAATACATTATGGATAATTGAATTCTACGCAATGATTACACTATAACAATTTATTTAAGCCATCAATCTGAATGTTCCCAGAAACAAGCAGTTCGTAAACCATTTTCCAATGATAAGATACAAAACCAGAAATGAAGAAATCCCGGAAGGATGCTCATTCGGATTAAATTATGATAGCCTGGAATTAGAACCAAATTAAAGGAGATTTTTCTTAGTGATTTGCCTCAGTGTTATTCCAAACAACAGCTGACGATAAAGCTTTCACCAGATGCCTGGTAGTAAACGAAAGCGTATAAGCTTGGCATACTCCCGATAACCTGTCAGATTCTCCTGCAAAAAACGATCCTCCAGGGAAGTTCGCAACACATATAAAGCAACTGTGAGTAGAATTGGAATCAATAACCAGATGGAATTCAACAATAATGGTGTTGCCAGATAAGCGAGTAAGCCACCAGCATACCCTGGGTGTCGCACCCAGCGATAAGGGCCATGCATAATAACATGTTGGCCCCGATCTGTCTGCAGGCGCACCATACCGGAGAAATAGCGATTGACGACCAGGGCATACGAAGCTAGGGTATACCCTGCTACCAGGAGAAGTAATCCCAAAATTCTCACCCACACGCTGAAGATCGGTGTCCAGCTGAATAAGCGATCCAAGCCAGCTATCACAACGCTCACAATACCTACCAATCCTAGTAGTGGGATGATTTTCTTGTCCCAGGATTGCGCATCCTCATGCTGCATAAATTTCGCACGCTCTGCGATCAAATCGGGGTTTTGTTTCGCTGCCAGAACACGGCTGATCACAAAACTAATAAAACCCAATATGCCATACGCCCAACCTTCCCACCAGTTCCATTGACCCGAGATCAATAATGGCAAAAATGGCATCACCAGTACAAAAAATAGTGCCTGAATGATCACACGGAAGGAAACAACTTTTTTCGGGGATTGCATGTCTCACCTCGGATGGTTTTATAACATGATTCTACTCATTCTACAAATTCCTGATTGTTTTTATGTTCATCAATCACTACAATTAATTTTACAGGAATCAATTTAAACCCTAATGATATATTTTCCATTCTTGGAATAAAATTTTTTAACCTGAGGTGCAAAATGAAAGAGAACCGTAATGAGATTGTCATTAATGCGTCTCCAGATCAGGTTTGGCAGATACTGACCGATCTGGAGCACTATTCAGAATGGAATCCTTTACTCTACCATGGTTCAGGAACAGTGAAATTAGGGGAAACAGTGGTGGTGGATGCTAAAACAGCCACAAAAGACATGAATTTTGTCTGCAAAGTAACAAAGGTGGAACCGTTGAAGGAGTTTTCCTGGAAATTTCATGTCATACACCCTATCCTTTTCCGAGGGGTACATTCTTTCAGGATTGAACAAATCGATCAGGATAGCGTCAGGTTCATTGATACTGAATCCTTCAAGGGCTTGCTCTTACCCACGCAAGCCAAGGACCTGACCACCAACGGTCTGACTGCCATGATCGAAATGGGAAAAGCCCTCAAAGAACGGGTTAAAGCCCTACAATAATTGGTGCATTGCACTTAAGGAATAACCAGAAACTCCCATCAAAGAATTCCATTCTATTCGTATTACCTCCAAAAGTGCATTGCACCTCCGCCCCTGGAACACTAATATTCTTAACAGATCAACACCTTATGAGCTATTCTTAACCCGATACCCGTCCAAACACTTCAGCACATTCGCGTAATCCAACCGCAACTGATCATAAATATCAGACAGCTCCTGAGCATTGCGCTGCTCCTGATCTAACGCACCTTCTGTCACCCAGTTATACAGTTCCAAGCTATTGGTTCCGAAGCTCTTCACAGCCTGTTCAAGTTCTTTATCCTCCAGCATGATGGCATTCGGCACCAGATTGGTATTTTTAATATATCCAGCGGTTGTCTCGTCTAATTTTTCTTCCGAAATTCCTTCTTTGGAATAATGCGGATATTGCAGGAAAATGTTGTTCGCCCATTCGATGATGTTGGCAGCTTCCAGCTCGATTTGATCAAGACGTTTACAGATGACCTCACGCCGACTTTCACTGCGGCGATCTTCCAGATCCCACCTGCGCTTCCTGTTGCGGTCATAACTCTGGTAAATAAAGGTAGCAACAGTAATTAAGAAGGATGCCAAAAAACCAATGCCACCACCGATGATTAAATTCAGAGTCTCTTTTTCCATATCCTCCTCCAGAATTGTTGATCGTATCCATACAGTGATTATAACAAGTCAGGAGATTTGATGAGTTGAGAATGATTGATTTATGTATTTTTTCAGAATTTATTATCAAAACTTAACTCATTTATACTCAATCCAGCCTCTCATCCTCACCATAAAACCAAAGAATATGGCGGCAGTTTTCACAAATGTAACAGTCACCACGCGGATTTACCCAATCCAAATCCAAAAAAGATAATACCCGCGTGTTAAGTTGTGCTTCCCGATGATAGAATGTATCTCCATTACAAATCGGGCAATTTAAATCATACCCCGCGCGCTGCACTGGGGTCGCTTTTTTCTCCATAATTCACCTCCATTTTTTTTCTTACTGTCAGATTCCACAGTGCCCATCATCACAAGAAAATTCGTTAACGTTTACCTCATTAAGCCAAGCGATTGATTTTTCGAGACAGCAAATACATAAATTATAAATATTCTAATCTCTATCTTCGCCTTTTTGCTGACCTGATTGACCTTTCTGTCTATTGACAATACCAATTACTATGAACGCGATACCAACACCTACCAGTGCGATGCCAATCGCCGAAGCACCTTTGGATTGCAGCGCTGCACTAAGTGCAACCCCTGCTCCCATATAACATACACCTATAGCAATAAAAGCATTAGGATTCGCCTTGCGGTTTTTACCAGACATCTTTTCTCCTTTCATTTCATAATGATATATTTAATTAATCTCTGGTGTACTTGGGTGGTAGATCGCTGGATTTTCAGGATCCAATTTCTTCCACATACGATCAACGACAATCACAAAAATAGTAAATACCAACAAAAGTATCAGAGTACCTAAGGAAGCATTTAGAAAATTACCAGTCGTGTTCATGGCTGGATGAATCAACACGGTTACCAAAATGCTTCCCTTTGTACGGTTGAACAAAAACGTAAATATGATTGTGACCAAAACAATCAAAAACCACTCGACAAGTGTATCCGTAAGACTCTTAGCTTCGATTCCTCCGAATCGTCCCGGTGCATGCCAGACTGCCCAAATCACCCCGAGGATCAGGCTGGCAATAAGAGGACTGAATTTTGACTGCAATCTCGGTAAAGCAAACCCACGCCAACCAGGTTCCTCAGAAAGCCCACCATAGATAATATTATAGAAATAGAAAAGAATCACCATCAATACGAGTTTGGCATCCACCACCGTATATCTTGAAAACGAGACATCCATTCCCATAGCGCGACTCAGAAGATTTCCTAACAACCAAATCGCAGGGATTAAACCAAGCGCCAGGAGATAATAGCCTATTGATCCTCTCGGCTTAATATAGGTAAGTAGTTGATCTCTTACCGCTGGCGTTGTGGAAAAGATTGAAGAAACCACAAAAGATGGTAGCAACCCGGTTATGACACATACAATCACAAAACGAAATGTCACTTCCATTTCTTGGTTGATGACCAGATATAGCACTATGATCAGGCTGGCGAGAATCCATGCAATAATAAAAGCTATCACTGCAGGTTTACGATTTCCCTCTCTTGGACCTGAATTGAGCATTGTGGATAATCCAATGCTTACCAGTGCCGGAGCGAAAACACTCAAGCTGATCAAAGGAGCTACTAACCGTTGCCCTTCAAGATAAAAGGGCTGAAAAATGAATAACAGTATCCACGTAATGACATAAGTCAGAATAAAGTACGCCAGCAATTGATGCCGCTTGATCCAATTAATAAGAATTTTCATATTTCACTCCTTCTCAGTTTTCAAGTCACTTTTCGCATAACTTACCGGTGGGATGGAACGATAAACAAGTGTGTCAGTCTGACACTAAATCAGAAAAAAACAACGCTTACCCGTTGGGAGGATCCTTGTCTGATGGTGCCAGGGTTAGGCGTAAATAGTTAAAACTTGATTTTATGTTCAAAATATTCTCTCTTGTTTTGGGGAAATCAACCAACGATTGGCAAAGAAACGCGTCCAGAGGATCATCAGCAGGCTGGGGACAATTCCAAAAGTGAATATCACACCATAAACTGCCTGTATCGCAATCGAAGCATTATTTTGTAAATAGGCATTTATCGTTCCAACAAAAAGATTTCCCAAATAGTTCACCATAATTGCAGGCAGCAAACTATTCGATTTGATGGTGACGTACCCATAAAATAGACCTAATATGGCAGCCCAGAGCACCTGACCAGCACTCCATACAGGTGGTCGACCGTCCAGAATTGTGGGGATATGCATTAACCCAAACATGATCGAGCTGAATAGGATGGCTTTCGAGTTTGAATAAAAACGCAGAAATATAGCCAATACCACCCCTCGAAAGGTAATTTCCTCGAATATCGAAGGGATTGAGTGCAACCAGCTATCCGATTGCGGGGGCAATTCTCTGGTAAGCACAAATGTGTAACGAATAAAGCTCCAATTGATCGATTGCCCCTGTGAAAGACGATAAACCAACACCCCCACAGCTTGCGATAATGCCAAAATCAGGTAACAGGTCAGTCCAAGCAGGATCAATTGCAGCAGCGGTTTCATCCTGGTTAAGCGAATTTCGGATAAGAAGGCTTGGTATGAAAACTTTTTGCCTGAATAACCAAGGACAAATGGCGCTATAAAAAAAATTGTCAGAATATGAGATAGTATTGTTGGCAAGGGTTGAGGAACTTGGCTGATGTGATCCAAATTTAGGGCTAAGAAAAGCAGATTTGAGATCAGGATGGTTGAAAATAACCATGCCAGGATAAAGAGTGCTGTGAAGCTCCATGGATTTCGACTGACCGAAAAGATGGATTTCATAATGGTTCCTTTAAAAGCTTAGGAACGAATCGAAGCTTCTAAAAGTATTATACAGAATTTTATAGAATTTTTTCCAAAAACACCGGATATATTCCGGTATTTTACTTTTCGTTATTACCTTCGTGTAAAAATTTTAAAATGTCCTGGATCCGCTCCATGAATATCTTCCTGTTTCTCACTTTTAATTTCAGCTGATTGATCCCCCTACTGCGATCCTTCTAATGACAGAATCACAGTTACTGTATCCCCAGGGGCAATACCGCTATCCCGCAGCCAAGCTACACTCAACCGCAGAAAATAATCCTGTCCAAGTGCACCCAGTGTACCGCGAACAGGTATTTTATTAATGGTACCACTCACAGAAAACCGCGGTCTTGCTCCCCAGACTTCACGTGGTGAAAATGGGATAGCGACAAATTTAAATTTTCCTTCACTCTGCACTGTGGTATCAAAAGTAAATTGCTTTGTCTCGCCCATTTTTTTCTGACCTTCTACCTGATTAGCTATTCAATCCCTCGACATGCTTTTTGAAATTATCCAGAATACTCTGCCAGCCTGCCTGTTGATACTCAACCGGAAATTCATTCTCGGGATCAAACGTGACCCGCACCACAACTCCCTCAGGTTTCTCCTCGAATGTGACCTCTGCCATCCGATCACCAAACTGGTTTTCGATCAATTCCAGCGGAATAATCTTTGTATACACACCTTCAAAATCAAATCCTGTGCTGCCATCTTTGGCTTCCATCCGCGAGCAGAAAACACCGCCCACGCGTAAATCCACCGTGGCAGAGGTAGTATGCCAGTCATCAGAGGCTGCATTCCATTGCATGATATCCTCGGGGTTTGTATAAGCACGCCAAACCTCAGCAATCGGAGCCTTTACTCTAGATTCAACTGTTATTTTCATAATTCTTTCTCCTGAAAAAAATTATAACGAGCGAATAATTCTTGAATATAACATGTACATCCTTTGATACGGTCCTTGTAGGGGCGTTCGGCCGAACGCCCCTACAAATCATTAACCAATTCCATCATCGCAAGGATCATCATTTGTGTTATTCGTTTACATCGTGCCCTTAGCCATCGTTAAAAATTCGTTGCCGGCTTCCCCATTGCCATCGCTTCTTTTATCTTCCTTTGGATTTAACCCGCTATACTTGTTGCCCACTCGCTGCCCGCCGAAACAACCAGGCTGCTCCGATAAACACAACCATAAAGAACCCATTCAGCAACAAGATTTCCAGCGGACCACTATAGGGCAATCCCAACTTTCCAATCAAGGTAATGCCGGTAATTAAAGCCTGGACGAACGCCATCACCAGCGGGACACGTATCATTCCAATGGGTCGCAAGCGTGTAACAATGGCACCAATTATACCGATGGCGACCACCCCAAAATACATCAGGTTGGCAGGGTCACCATCGGCTCCAATAATCCCGACCCCCAGGCTCAACCAGATCAACATTAATGTAGCGGCAAACGAACCAGCAATGGCGAGTTTATATGCAGTTTTATTTGAAAAAGTTAGCATGCTTTTCTCCAATTTTTTCTATTTTTTGCTCATTTCCATTATTGATGAAGGTAAGCTTCGAACTTTTCCAGCGCTTCAGGAAATGCTGCCCTGCCAAATCCCATACGCAGGTACTGATCTGTAGACCCCAATGTCAGCGCTGGTTGAATGAGTACCCCTGCCTTTTCTGCCAGCTCATCGGCAAATCGGGTAACCGAGTCAACATTCATGTGAACCAGGGCAACCGGTCCAGCCATGGGTTTGCGCCATTTGAATAAATCTGGCCAACGCTGAAAGAAATCCTCAGCTAATTGAAGATTTTGTTCAATTAGCATAATGCTTCGCTCTATTAACTGGCTGCGAACTTTTAATGCAGCCTGGGCTAAAAACTCTGACGGCGCTGGTGGACAAATACTCGTATAAAACTTCCAGTTGATCAGATTCTTTCGTATTGCTTCATCCTTCACGATCAGCCAGCCAGTTCGTAATCCAGGCAAACCATATGTTTTGGATAAACCGGATAACACGATCGCCTGAGGAGTAACGTCAATAGCCGATTTGATTTCCTGGTTTCCCGAATGAACCAGCCCAAAATACATTTCATCACAAAACAAAACCATGTTATGCTGTTCGGTTAAACGCGCCAATTCTTCCAATTGGGACTGGGAAGGTAAATATCCGGTTGGATTGTGAGGAAAGTTAACCACCAACAACTTTGTTTGGGGGGAGATCATTCGCTGCAATTGTGAAAAATCCAATTCCCAGTAGTTATCTCCGGGAATAAATTCCCACTTTTTCACATGTGAAGCTCCAACTACATGCTCAAATATATTGATCAAGGCATCGTAAGCAGGTGATAAAACAATCACTTCATCACCCGGATCAAGCACAGCCCGGGCTACCAAATATATGCCTTCCACCGGGGTTCCCAGCACAATCACTTCGGATGGATGCACGCTCAGGTAAGTTGCAGAAATTTGTTTTCTTAATTCTGGATTTCCAAGCGTTTCCGTATACCCCAGCGATAATTTGCCAAATTCCTGCCAGGATACGTTCGCCATTTTCAGTAATTCTTCCACGGTTAATGTTTCGCAATCGGAATTACATAACTGGTAAGGTGTGGTAAATTCATATTGAGCGTAAAAATGCTCTGTCAAAAAAGGTGAAATTTTCATAGATCCCTCTATCCTTGTAGGGTGCCGTCTCTGACGCACCCTACCCTTTTCTACCTCTCACAAAGTTGCCCGTACTGCGATGGCGAATTCTTCCTGGGTGTAGCGATATTCCTTGACCTTGGGAGGAAATCTGCGATCATATTCCTCCACGTCGGCATCGTTGATGTTATAAACAGCACTATCGTAATATTGCCAGGAATGGTTTTGAAATACATCCTTCTGCAATTCCAACACCAACATGGCATAATGATAGCGACCATCTACCGTGCTGATCTGGTAATCTTTGCAATTCTTGAAGCCATGCTTGCAATAATTGCTGGGAGAGCCATAAATTATGATCGCTGGATACTTTTTCTGCCTGGCGATATCCACCGTATGCTGGATCAATGCGGTCCCCACTCCTTTGCGCTGGTATTCAGGCAAGACGCTGACCGGGCCAAAGGTCAAGGTATCGAGCCTACCATTGTCTTCATTGATCACATGTGAACGAGCGTAAAAAATATTGCCAATGATCCTGTTCTCATGCTCAGCCACAAAACTGAATTCCAGCAGGTAATCGGCATGCTTCCGCAGGATATGTACCAGGTAATGTTCATTACACCCTGGAACGTATAGATTCCAGAAGGCTTCACGGGTAACATGCTCGTTTTCAAAATAATCGTTTTCAGTTTCTGGCCTGATTAAGATTTCCATGCTGCTCCTTCGTTTCAAATAGATAATTAATTTTATACCTTTATTCTTTTCGGTCCCCCATACAAATGGACTACCCACCCGTTACAATCATATATAATACTAATCAAAATGAAGTGATGGACAAGGAGGAAATATGTCTTTACGAACGGGTAACTATAAAGTTGTGATCAATCACGAAGAACAATATGCGATCATTCCAGCATCCCAAACGCCTTCCATTGGTTGGAAAGAAGTTGGCAAAATCGGTACCGAGAGCGTCTGCCTGAAATTCATCGAAGAAGTCTGGACAGACATGCGGCTCAGTGACAAAGAACGAATTTTAAAGAATCTAAGAGGATAATGCGAGTTATTCGCTCCCCAGATATCTTAATGCCATAAACCCTGCAACCAACAACCCCACAACCAAAATCACCCATACCGCCGGATTACCCAATAAATAGACCGGCACTATAATCATGCTGAGAATAGCATCAAACAAAAAGTGTGCCAGAATCGCCCACTCCAAGCCCAAGCGCCAGTACAACCAACCAAAATACACCCCCAAACCGGTATTTAATACCATCACCACCATTAATCCCCACAGAGGCACCTCAGGATTTCCTAATCTGGCATCCACATGAGCCCAACCAAAGATCAAACCTGTTAATAGAATTGCTAGCCAATACACCACTTTGGTCGGATGACCATCCGCATCCCTAAAGAAGAACTTTCCTAACCAGACCAATAAAGTCATCAGGAACAACCGGTTAACAATCTCCTCCACCGTCCCAGCTTTGAAAGATGCCAGGAGCAACTCCCAAGCCCACGGATAAGACGAAGTTTTAGCCTCCAGATTGACAGCCAAACTGAACGGCATTGCGACCACTAGCATCAATACTGTCAATGCCATTCCGTTGCGCAGCCAACCTGAAAATTTCTCTTTGGAAAGGTAGCCTTCTAATATCGGTGCGCATAATCCAGACCGAGTCGCCATCCACAGACTGAAGGAAATAAACACCGCTGAGATCAGTGTCGCCACACCCCAAAACCAGAATGGTTCAATTGGCACGCCTGTTCTGATCAAAAGAGGAATGCCAGCTAAATTGCCAAGAAAGTACAACCCGACCAGAATCGCTACAGTTCGCCAACGATAAGGGCGATTCATTGGAAAGATAAATGTCGAAATTTTCTTTAGTTTAGTCAGCCGTTCTCCATTTCACGAATTGATCAAATCCAAATTAATTATATAAAAATCTTCTAAACCTTCATACCTGGATCGATTAGAATTTTTTTTCATTTGCTAACCCCTGTATAATAATTTAAGAGAAATGCACAATGTTTTGATGTAATAAACCAGGTGTCGTGGCGATAATACACAAAATTTGAATCTCCATTCAGATTTCAATGCAACAATATTCCTTTCAATCATATAGGCTGCGGCATGACACCGTGAATTATAAGGAAAGAGAGAATTTAAATGAAAATCATCCATACAGGTAATCTTTATCTGGTTGTGATTGGCTTCATATTATTTGGTCTGGCAGGATGTGCTGAAAACCCCGAATCCTGTCCGCCACCCGTACAGGTTGATCTGTCTGAGACGAAGAACTACTATAACAATCCAAATGTCCCTTTCCAATTTCCATTAGATGATCCCCGCTTCTTTCAAATGAAATCATCATACACCACAGAATTTGCTGGCCAAGGTAGCACACCAGACGGATTTGAGTATCATGCTGCGGAAGATGGTTTCCAGCCAGCCGGTAGCCCAGTGTTTGCCATGGCGGATGGAAAAGTCAGCTTTTCCGGACCAATGGGAGGATATGGTTGGCTGATAATTATCGACCATCCGCAAGCGAACATCTATTCTCTTTATGGACATCTCAGTCCCAGTCGCTGGAGCATAAAGAAAGGCCCGGTTCAGAAAGGAGAGTTAATCGGATACTTAGGCGATTCGGACGAGAACGGCGGAAGCAAAGAATACCCCCTGATTACCCACCTGCATTTTGGGGTGCGTGTGGTCAACGGGCGGATTATCCGGGCAATAGAGAGTGGCGCTGGATGGCGGGTTGGATCAGACAATGTCCCCAGGACCTGGGTTGGTTACAGCCGTCTTTGGTAATTGAGAGCCAGGATCTGAAAATCGGCGACTCTTATGATCGCAACTTAAGCTTCCTCTCAATCTGGTGGTTTGATATTTTATTTTTAACGATTTACCTATTTGGGGGCAGTTGCATGTTTTTTTTTGCCATCAAAAAAAAGAAACCAATCATTCTATTTATATCAGGTATTGCCTTATTTGGCGCAGGTTGGATTTTCCGTGGTAAAGGAATGAATTGGTACTATATACTTTTTCTAATGTCAGTCGTATTTATCCTGATCAGTGTTTACCAACTCATCCGAAATCGGAAAAAGAGCTGGCAGCCTGAATCGAATTAAAATTTCTGCGTCTTTTCAGCTTTTTGCCTTCAGCCTTGAGCCTTTTTATGTTCATTCCAAAAGTTAAACAACTTCGAAAACACCCTTACATCCACAGCCGCTGCTGCCAACGCACCCATGGCATATGCCAGGTAATCCAGCGGATCAAAAGTAACCCCTGACGCATACATGCCGAAATACTGTGCGGTTTCAGCGATTGCCGGTACAACAAACACAATCGCCGTCTTGACTGCCCAATGTCGCAAGAAAGGTAACTGGATCACGCTCACACAAATCAAAAAATAGAAGGTGAAAGGAAGAATGATATCGGAGAAGTAACTGTAGTACAAATTGAACCACTCACCCTGTAAATAACTCCCCACTCTGAAAATGTGTACAGCAACTGTCAGCACCCAAATGCCAAAAATGATTCCCAGGCGCTTTACTGAACCAAATAGCATGCTCAAAGGACTTTCTCTTGTTGGGTAAATTTCCTACGGCTTCCCTTTGATCAAATTGGATATTGGCAGCAGCGTCCAACCCACCAATCCCGCTGTTGCCAACCAGCGCAAAATCATTGGCCATGACGATTCCCAGATCCATAAACCAACGCTGATGGGCAGAAATAGCACCCAGGCGATGATCTCCTGCCATAGAGGTAAGTCTCGTAGCCAGTTCCAAAGGATATCCAACCAGGCTTTATCGACAATCAACGCGACGAAGAACCCGATCCATAAAATCGCAAAAATTGCTATGGAATAAAATGTCATTATTCGTGGCACTGTAACATTCCAGAAGGTTGCGCTTTTCATCTTTACCTCCCAATCCAACAAGATGAGCAGATAATTACCATCATACCATTTTCCAAACTACCCGGTCAATGGAAGAAAATACAGGAATTAACTTCTACTAGCTGATCTGTCAGTCGCTAAATGGAGTCAATTGAATTTGCTTCGAAAGGTCATAAGCTTCTGGCAGGTCACTATCACTTTCTACCAGCACTCGCCCGATCACCATCACTCCATTTTTTGGTGAGGTGATCTGCTTCATACCATCCGGGGCTTTTCCCTTCCAGCCGGGTCCTGTGATGAGGTAGTCTCCCGATTGCGTACCGGTGGTCCGTTTTCCAACGTAGGCAAAAACAGTGTTTTTTGTCGGATCGGTAAACTGCACACTGTAGTAGCGACCATGCATTTCTGGTACGTGCAGTATCTGTGATCCCTTAATCAGATCCAGCCAGCCAGCCGTCAGGAGCGTGTCATGGTTCACACCCGAGGTGATTACCTTTGGAGCTGAAGCAGGCGCATTGAGGGGATCTGCAAAAAGCGCTTGAGGTTGCGTACAGAGTGTGTTGATCGGGACAGGACCCTCGCCGAGCCCATATCTGAGGAACCCCCTTTTGAAGACCGATAGAAGCATTCTCGGCCAAAAGTATGTAATCAGGCACCATACTACGACCACCACAACAGCGAAGATCAATAAATTCGGATTATTCATAGTTATCGACTCACTTTGAGGACTGGCGGAACCGTATACTTGCCCTTTAAGATATCCTCACCGGGAATGTAAACGCGCAACCAGAGGATAAAATTGCCTGAAGGCGCGGGGAGCCAGTTGGACTCTTTCCCCGCTGGAGCTTCTTTCCGGATGTGGATATCCACCGACCCGTCGTGGTTGGGAATAAGACCAGTGCGATCGCTGATGCTGTAGCGGTTGAGCGGATTTGCCACGTATTGGTTTTTAGCATCCCCCATCGTGATCGACCAGAAGGCTTCGTTCGGTGGCAAGCCTCCAGCCGGGAAGTGCATGACGTACTCGTTCGCCCCCGTGAGGGCATGGCCTGCACCATCCGCATGCGTCCACCAATACATGGCTTCCTCTGCTGTGTTGACCGGGCCTGGAAAGAGTTGGGCATGGGCGGCGCGCAGAAACATGCCATTTTCCGGATCGCCCAGGCCGTACACGGTGATCCAGCCGTTGACCTTCCTGGCGATGATCCTCGCGTAAATCTGGGCTGATACAAAAGCCAGGCCGAACCCGATCAGTGCTCCCTGGATGATGGCATTCCGCAAGAGCATATTCTGGGGGAATAGGGCGGTGCGGGTAAGAAAATACACGCATACAGCACCAATGAAGATCGCATAGTAAGAGTAATATTTGTTCATATTGTTATCCTATCATTTTTAGTTCAATGGGGTTAATTGGATCTATTTAGAGAGGTCATAGGCAGTTGACAGGTCGCTATCACTTTCCACAAGCACCCGTCCGATAACAAGCACCAAGTTGTTCGGTGAGGAAATCTGTTTCATGCCATCTGGTACTGTTCCTTGCCATTCTGGTCCTGTGATGAGATAGTCACCCGTTTGCGTTCCCGTGGTGCGTGTTCCCACATAAGCGAAGTTGACGTCAAACGGATCACTGAACTGCACACTGTAATAACGCCCGGAGAAATCCCGCACATGCAGTACTTGCGGCCCTTGGCTGAGGTCCAACCAGGCGACTGTCAGGAGCGTATCATGGTTGACTCCGGTCATCATCAACTTCGAACTCGAGCTGGGCTGCGAAGTAATGGGTTCCGCAAAGAGTAATTGAGGTTCCGTATAGAGCGTATTGACCGGAATAGGCCCATCACCAAATCCTTGTTTAAGGACCGCTTTTTTATAGAAATTATTTACAAAGTGCGGCCAAATGTAAATCAGCAGAATGGTCCAGAGCACCCATGCTACCACCATGACTGAACCAAATATAACCAGATGTTTAATTGAACCAAATATGGGTATAGATTTACGCTTCATATGGACTCACTTCACTTCGACGACCGGTGGCACCTTGTACTCACCGTTCAGGACCGTTGGACCTGGTAGATACACGCGCAACCAGAGGATGAAATTGTCTGAGGGCGCTGGCAGCCAGTTGGACTCATGCCCCGCTGGAGACGTATTTTGAATGTATATATCGACCGAACCATCAGCATTTGGAACCAGACCGGAGCGATCGCTGACGCTATAACGGTTAAGCGGATTTGCAACAAAGCGATTTTTCGCATCACCCATTGTCAGCGACCAGAATGCTTTATTCGGCGGAAGATCGCCTGCCGGAAAATGCAAGGTGTAATCGTGCTCTCCGGAGAGTTTTAGACCCATACCATCGACTTTCGTCATCCAGTACATTGCCTCTTCCGGTACATTAATAGGACCTGAAGATGTGAGGGCACAGGCACCGCGCAAAAAGATGCCGTTGTCAGGCTCACCACATCCATACAGGGTCGTCCAGCCGTTGACTTTTGTGACGAAGACTTTCGGGATCAGAAATATCGTGATGAACGCCAACCCGGCACCGATCAGAATGCCTTGAATAACATCCAGCGCGATGGTTCGTTTCATGAAGATGGATTTCCTGAACATAATGCCAACGCCTTTCCCAAAGTTCAGACCAAGTAACCTGCAACTTTAACTATACTGCGAATTTATTATTATTTTTATAATATATTTCATTTTACCCGCTGCTTTTGCCATAAATTATTTCCATATCCGGGTTTTCCGTGCAGTACATGTGCACCCAAATATAGGCATGTTGAAATAATGCGGATGCCAGCGCAGCCCGAGAACCGGTAATCAACGCGATGGATTAGAACAGCAGGAACGCAAAAGCATACATGGCGTTGGAACTGCATTTGAAAACCCCTTCTTTCACGAGCGGCATATCGCGGTACACTTGGCGAAAATGATCACCCCCTAAAGCACGCGGCACGCCAAAATATTTCCCAATTGACCACCCAGTATAGATCACTGGGATCAGCATAACGACCCCAACGATTATTTGAATGACCCTGAATGATTCCAGTGAACCGATATCCGCCAACCCCAGCCCTAGCGCTAGGATCACCCGCAGAAATAACAACGGGAAAAAGATAATCCCCCACACAAGCATGTCGTTTTTTCCAAAAAGCTTGGTGAATAATGAATACACAAGTTGAAACCTGAACACAAACCAGCCCGCCACCTGATGGACGATGACCACAATAATGGAAGCAAAAAACCATGTCTGGTCAGGAATACCCAACCAGGCAGGCTAATAGCAATACATGCTGAAACTGCCCTTTGAACAAATAGGTGACCGGTTCTTTTAAATTTTTATTTGCTACCATAATCGTCCATGATAGGTAATCATACGGTGAACAATCCAATCAACTTTTACTATACAACAATTATTAAAGAAGAGGTAACTTCTTACCAGTAATTCTTGAAACCGGGAGTACCAAACTTCTTGAAAAGAACCCGTACCTACTCTATTGATTAAAACTTCATGTTTCCAAATTCTATGGCGCAAGCACCTCAATCTCACGCCATCCAATCCATGAAGGACTAAGTACTGTCTTCACACGGAGGTATCGGATATTCTGGATGGCTTCATCCACATAATATTCCAGCGTTTGAAGGTCACTGGTCTCTTCCTCAAAGGTGTATAGCAGTTGTAGGTCAGCCCGGCTCGGACCTCCCCAAAGTTGATGACGGGTTATTCCTGCAGGTGATTGTGAAACCACCAGCCGTACTGCCCCAATAGCCATGGGTTCTCCCAAATCGATTTCGATCCATTGCGGTGCAAAATCTCCAGCCCCCCACCAATCTTCAGCTGTTCCATCAACCACCAAAGAAGCTGGGTTCGATTGGAGTGATTTAGAAGCCGAAACCGATGCTCCAAGTGCTAGATTGGTTTCAAAGAAATCGAAGGTTTTATCCAGGCAAGGATCCGATCGGTTGACGGGTGCCAATACCTGGTTGATCTCTCCATCACCGGAAAGCCCGTTATAGAATTCGATCTGTTCCGCAGAATCCCATGTCCACAGCAACCAGCCATCGAACCCATATAGGCAAGATTCAACCTGCCAATCTTGCAAAACCTGGGCTAGTCCGGATTCGGAAGCATAACTGGAGCGAGCACCACCAAATTCTCCTATGATAACCGGTTTGTCTTCCAGACCAGTCATGCCAAAGTTTTCCACCAGTTTATCCAGCGAATACCCACCCGGGTATGGGTGAAAGTCGATAAAATCTAGGGTTGATTGCCATACAGCCGGATAGGTCCTGATATAACGTGGAGCGCTTGCCCATGGGTTGGGACTGTCTGGAGGGAAAAACCCCACCGTCACCAGCGCGGTTGGGTCACGTTCAAGAATGGCTGCCCGTATCTGGTCAATCCAATGCACCAGGTTCTCGTCCATCATTCGTTGCCGGTCTGTGTCTGAAGCCATGTCGTACGTTTTGCCATTGGAGGTTTCCACCGTGCCCGAAGTGAGGGTGAATGGACCCGCATTGGTCTCGAAGAACAATTCATTACGCAATTCATAAGCAAAGATTATGTTCAGCGGAGCCTCCTGGGCAACTAATTCATCAATGAGTTCCTGCCAGAACATCCTCCCCACCAGGACGCCGCCACCTCTCAAGTAGCTGGAGTTGACACCTCCGAAATCACTACTCCAGGTTGTATCCAACAGGTCGAAATAATAATCCGTGCCTGGTTCTGAATCAGTGGTCAGGATGACAAAGATTTCATTCGCTTCCGCTTTCCGAAGGAAGTCAACCACATTGGCTATATAGGCCTCGGACAAACCACCGTCAGGATCCCCAATGCAATCAGACATACATCCCCCATTGATAAAAACCCTTACCAAGTTATAGCCATCTGAATGCATTTCTTGAAGGGCTTGGTTCGCTCCAACTGGATCGTAAAGCCCAACATTGAAGGTGGAATGATAGAACATCATAGCCCCTGAAGTGGATTGTTGCTCTGCCAGGCGAATATAATTATTTCCGCGTGGAATAAATTTAGTTCCGGTTGATCGGTTGAAGAACTCCCCAATTCTATCCACCACCCGCACTCCAATCTTGTGTTCAAGAGGCTTCTCAGTCGGTTCAGGTGTTACTGTGGGAATAACAATCGCTGTAAGGGTAGGCGTAAAGGTTGAAGTTGAAGTTGACTTTGGTATTGATGTTGAAGTAGGATTCGTTGCACTGCTACTACAGCCAGTACAAACAATTATTATTGCAGTCAGGTAAATCAAAAAACGCAACGTTAATTTCCGGTTCACGTCGATCCTCCTTGATTAATCCAACATTATCTCCACCCTGCTTTCATTATCGTACATTTACCTCAAATGATATTAATCATTTTCAACGAATTAATTTCTTATTTATTAATTTTTAGCCTTTTTCCTGCCCCCCACGAGCTACGAACTACGAGCTTAAATAAAAACGCTCCTCGATTAGGACTCGAACCTACAACTTAGCGGTTTTGGGTCTCATGTATTTTGGTTTCCAAACCAATCCACCGGATTAATTGCTCTCAAGGCGGAATTGACCCGCACGCGAATTTGGTAGGGTGAAATGCTTGCAAGCTCATATGGTCTCTAGAAAAACCATCAGTGTTGGGATCATATTGATAATATAGTGGGCGCCAACGGCGTGCTCCCAATCCCGCTTGATAAAAACAATTGCCATGGGCAAGCCGAAGAGCAATCCAATCATCACAAATCTATCTAGCAGCGTTCCTCCATGACCCAAGCCAAAGGTGATCCCACTGAAGAGTACCGCGTAAATAACGGAAATAGATGGACGTTTGTTGAATGCAGGCTGCAACAGCCAGTAGCACAGACTGACCAGGAATAACCTAAACCATGCTTCCTCCACTATTCCTGAGAACCAAGGTTGCGAAAAAGGTATCCACCAATGCGTTACCCAAGTCATCCCCGGATCCGGCGCACCGGAAGCGGCGTTTGCTAAGCCAAGAGGAATGAACAATACACAACCACACAGAAAATTCTTCACTCCTTCCCTATACCGCCTGGTATATAGCTGACTCCCAACTAAACCTGAGCGTTTACCCAACAGACCTCCAACAACAAACATTGGCGTTACAAATACCAGTAATACAATAAAATTCACTTTCTCGAGGTATTGATTTTGATAAAATGGTAAACCTGCCAAAAAGGCAATAGTGGTAAGTCCAAGACCAAGAAGGACAGCGGGTAAACTAATATCACGCCGCCAGGCAATCAGGATCCAAATTGTCGCGAGCATTAGCAACGGCAACAGTAAGCCTTGTCCAAAAAATTCAGCAATGAATAGCAAAGTAATGCCAATGACTGGTATTAGCTTGCTTATTCGTAGCTTGGGTAAGAAAACCGGATTAAGATCAGGTAGTTGTTTAACAGAAGGACCCGTTTTAATGAGGTACCAGAACAAGGCCAAGACATATGCAACCTGGATGATATCACGCATGACCCGGAATTGATCGTTGTTTCGAACTCCGTTTAACAACATGACAACAAAAGAAACAGTCGATAGAAACCACATTATGACCAATGCAATGATATGTGGTGTAAACAAATTTCTCTTGGTTATCTTTGGGTGAGCCGTTGGGATTTCAGATTCTTCTGACATGAGTTTTTCCTAAATAACCGCTAGTCAGCTTAAATAATGGCACCTAACTGTATAAAATATCGCCATTTTGCAGTTTATTATGAAATTTTTTCTGGATTGATAGATTAAACATGGAAGTTATTACAAGAGTTATTATTTTGAGCAAGCGGACACAATTATAAATTTTAGGCGGGAAATTTCTTAATAATAGTATAGCTCTAAATCAGAAAAATTCCAACCATTCTCTTTGTGTTGATGAATCAATGCCTTCTTGATTTAATACATCAAAGGCTACCCTTGCTTTGGAGGGTGCGTATGGTAGCCAGCAACTTAAATAAAAAGAGCTCCTCGAGTAGGACTCGAACCTACAACCTAGCAGTTAACAGCCGCCCGCTCTGCCAATTGAGCTATCGAGGAAAGCTTGATTATTATAATCAATCTTGCTTGGCTGTCAACCCTGATCCGAGGATTTAAAATTATTTTACAGTTTTTGTTTGATTTTTTTACGCTTGTCTGTACAATATCTATTATCATTTTCACTGAAATCATTTGATCACATTACAATAATGTTAGCCCTTATTGTCTGATCTGAATTTTATGTAAAATAATTACAGAAATCCTATGCCCACTAAAATCATTATCTGGACTTAAGGAGACGAATTGTTACAATCAACTACTGTTGGAAACCATTATCGATGAAAGGATGTGCGACCTGATGATCTTATCCTGTAAGGGTTTCCAGAGGGCACCAATGACATGATGGTAATCTTCACCATCCAGTCTTGCAGCGTTAAGCGAGTCAATCGGTCGGTCATTCGTTTCAGAAAGGCAATACTTTATGCCAGATCATAAAGCAAACTTTGATCGATTGATCACCACTTTATCCTTAAACTTCATCGATCTGGAACCGGATTATTTAGATGTTGAAATAAATAGATCCTTACAGATGATTGGTGAGTTTGCAGCAGTGGATCGTAGTTATGTGTTTCTTTACAGCGATGATGGCAAATTCATGACCAACACGCATGAATGGTGTGCTCCAGGCATCGAGCCACAAATTTCTCAAATACAAAACTTCCCGGTAGAGAGTATCCCATGGTTGCAAGAAATTATCAGCCATTTTGGTTTGATTCATGTCCCAAACGTGAATGATTTACCCCCCGAAGCAAATGCCGAAAAAGAAATCTTTCTAACGCAATCCATTCGCTCCCTGGTTGTCGTACCCATCGAATATTCAAAAAAGTTAATCGGTTTTGTGGGTTTCGATTCCGTGCGCTGCCAAAAAGATTGGGGGGAAGAAGATATCACCCTGTTGCAAATTTATGGTTCCATCATTGGACGTGCGATTATACAGGTGAAAAACAAGAAAGAACTTTTAATGCGGGAAAGGTTTTTTCAGAAATTAAATGAGATTAGTTTTTCGTTTCTAAATGCCAGAGATATCGAGGAAATGCTGGATGTTGTAGTCAATCAATTGCGCTATATCATCATGTCAGATGGATGCTTCATATCCCTTTGGGATGATCATCACAAGAAGATCATACCATTCGCTGCCTCCGAACCATTTTCACAGTCTTATAAAAACCTGCAAGTTTTGCCCGAAGAAAAAACGGTCACGGAGTCTGTGATTGAAAACAGAAATTACTTAATCGTCGATAATGTACCGCAATCCTCCTTTCTCAGTTCTCGCATCGCAAATTTGTTTGCTTCTCAATGTCTTTTAGGCATCCCATTGATCGCCGAAAACAAAAAATTAGGTGCCATACTTTTCGGTTTTAACAATATACACCATTTTTCGCAAGAAGAAATTTCTCTGGCACAACAGGCAGCCTTTCTGGTTTCTATGGCTTTATCCAAACAACTGGCTTTGCAGGAAGCAAAACAACATGCCCAGGAAGTGGAAATACTGCGCAACTCCGGGCTGATCGTCGCATCTACCTTGGAACCTGAATTGGCCATAGATCGCATATTGGATCAATTGGAAAAAGTTGTCCCGTTTGATTATGCCTCAGTGCAAATGTTAGCAGAAAATTGTTTGGAGATTAAAGCCACGAAGGGATTACTGGCCCCTGAAAATTTGATCGGAAAACGAATTTGCATCCCGGGAGATAACCCCAATACCCAGATCATTCAACAAAGAAAACCCTTCTTCTTTGCGGATGTTCAATCCTTATTCATCCCCTATCAAGATTCACGTTTCGCGCACATCCATTCCTGGTTAGGCGTACCGTTAATCGTCCACGACCAGATTTTGGGTATGATCGCCCTTGAGAAAACCGAGATCAATTTTTATAACAATAACCATGTCAAATTAGCCTCAGCTTTTGCCGATCAGGTTTCCATTTCGCTTTACAATGCGCAATTATTTCAGGAACAACAACACAGAGCTTTGGAATTGGATGCCCTGCGCGATACATTGTTTGATGTTACCAACGAGCTCGAGTTATCTCAATTGTTGCCAGCGATTGTTAAACGGGCTGTATCCCTGCTGAATGCCGATGGCGGTGAACTGGCTCTTTATGACGCCGAGACACAAGCCCTCAAAGTGGTGGTCAGTCAAAGTGTTGGAAAGGACATCACTGGTGCTGTGTTATCCGCGGGGGAAGGACTCTTTGGAAAAGTCGTGGAAACACTCGAAACCATCATTATCCCGGATTATATGCAGTGGGAAGATCACCTACCCTTTTATGATGGTGGTGTGGTTCATTCAGTGATTGCCGCTCCATTAATTATCGGCAAGAAACTATTGGGCGTGATTGGAATTGCCAGAACTACATCCTTAGCACCCTTTTCCGAGAAAGATCAGAATTTATTATTCTTATTTGGCCAACAGGCAGCCATTGCTATTAAGAACGCTGAATTATTTCAAAAAGTTCAAAAATTAACAAAATTGGATTCCCTAACAGGCGCCTATAACCGGCGCGGATTCGATGATTTATGTCATCGCGAATTAATCCTCGCGAAACGCTCAAATCAACCCCAATCGATGTTGATGATCGATATCGATTTCTTCAAAAAAATCAATGATCAGTACGGTCACCCGGTGGGGGATCAGATCCTGATTTTGTTATCCAGGGAATTACAAAGAAATCTACGCCAAACGGATGTATTATGTCGCTACGGTGGAGAGGAATTTGCCATTTTATTACCGGAGACAGGTTTACAAACCGCAACATCCATTGCTGAACGCTTGCGGGTTAATGTGTCCAATTATTCATTTGAAGTGGACAAGCTGACCCTGCGCCTTACGATCAGCATCGGAATTTCTTGGATGACTGGAAATCAGGCTGAATTGGGTATTTTGTTGGATCGCGCGGATGAAGCCATGTACCAGGCAAAAAGAGGTGGACGCAATAAGGTCTGTGTTTTTAACGAAGCCTGAAGATATAACTACATGACTGATATAACCCTCCCACCCTCTTTCTCCCACGACCTGCGCCTACCCGCCTGGGGACCTTACAGCAAGAAGTACAACGGCATTTCACATATTCCCGATATTACGAAAGGCATTCGTTTTGACCTGAGCGTCTTCCCGGGTTATTACCGCCACCGCGTCACTGTCCCGCACACACAATGGGCATCCGGCTATCACCCCTGGGAAGCAGCACCAGGATTGGGCTATTTCTCCTATCGCTACGAACTCGAATGGAAGGATCAGGTATTTTGCGACGTGGCTTTCTTTCCCTGGCAGGGGGATGATGCGCACAGCCGGGTGGTGCGTTGCGAATTCGTAAACAATACATCCCGGTCACAGCATACCGTACTGCATTACATGGCGTACCTGGATTTTCCACCATTGCGCGCCTATTCCGAAGAAGCCCTCATCCCCTGCAATGTGCGCTTACCCCCCGGCTCAGTCTGGATCGATGCACTCGACTTTCACGATCTGCAGTTTGCCACCCCTCATCCAAGCGACACCCTGGTGTATGACGGCTGGACCCGGGGAGAGATCAGGCAGCATGGATTTGTGAATGGCAACGGGATTGGTACAGGATTTGGGGCCGAAGCGGATGATCGAGTCCGTTATACGCTCAGCCTTCCAAACATCCTGGCAGATGGACTGCTGCTGGTGCGCTACCGGGCATCCAAAGGACATACCTCCTTCAGCATCCAGGGATTGCCCGTCCATCAGATTACCTTTCCACAATCAGAAGATTTCGCTTTATTGCCTATCTCGTTGGGCGTTGTACCCTCCGGTGAAATGACCTTCGAGTTGGTTTCGCAGGGTGGCACAGCCCTGGAACTGGATGGATTCGTAATACTGGAAGCAGCTCAGCGAGCCAACGTGCATTTCTCTCCCCATCACTGGAACCCTGTGCCCACCTTACAGCCCGGACCCCAGGAGAACTCCCTGCTATTACAGTACGATGATGCACCTACTACCTTCGGCCTGGCCTGGGGTGGAAACTCGTCCGAGGTACGCCAGTTCTTCGCCTCTGAAATCGATCGCAGCCTGCCATACTACGTCACCGATCACGTCAAAAAAGAGATCCATACGGACAATGCCGGGCATTTTACCAATATTTTCCTCCGGCCGGTGATACTGCCACCGCATTCCACAGTGGTGCTGTACGGATTGGTCTGCCAGGGTACAGAAGCCAATGTGCGTGAACTTCTCGAGCGCTTTGACCCCAATGACCCTGAGTTGGAAAACACCTCTCAGACCGCTCGGAAAAAGGTGGTGTCCTTCGAAAGCAACCCTTCCGGGCAGGCCTACCACTTCAGCCTGGCGCGCATGGCAGCCACCCTCCTCACTAATGTTATTTACCCAGTCTATACCCGCCGACGCTATATACGCCACTTCACCCCTGGTAAACGCTGGGACTGCCTGTACACCTGGGACTCCGGTTTCATCAGCCTGGGTTTGCAATCCATCGATATGCCGCGCGCCATCGACTGTTTGCATGCCTATACCACCCCACCCGGCGACCCGCAGGCAGCCTTCATCCAGCATGGCAGCCCGGTCCCGGTGCAGATTTACGCCTTTCAGGAACTCTGGAACCGCACCCAATCCCGTGAGCTGCTGGAGCACTTCTATCCACGGCTACGCCAGATGTACCTGTTCCTGGCCGGGCGACTGGGCAGCTCCACCACTCGCAGCCTGAAATCCAACCTGCTCAAAACCTGGGATTATTTCTACAATTCCGCCGGTTGGGATGATTACCCCGCCCAGGTGCATGTCCAGCAGCAGCAGTTCGAAAAGCGTGCTACACCGGTAGTCAACACTGCGCATGCCATCCGCACGTCCAAAATATTGCAGCAGATGTCTCAAGCCCTGCAATTGCCGGAGGATGTCAAAGATTATCAAGCGGATATCGCTGCCTTCACGGAGGCGCTGCAGCAGCATGCCTGGGACCCAACCGCCGGGGTCTTCAGTTATATCCTCCATGATGAGAACGGACAACCCGCCGAGATCCTGCGGCATGCCAGCGGGGAAAACTTCAACCTGGGTCTGGATGGCATCAGCCCTCTGTTTGCTGGGATCTGCACCCCGCAACAGGAGCAGCGCATGCTGGAGTGCATGTTCTCCCCGCAGCACATGTGGAGCCCGATCGGCCTGGTGTCGGTCGATCAGAGCGCGCCTTATTACCGCTCTGATGGTTACTGGAACGGAGCCGTCTGGTTCCCCTACCAGTGGTTCCTGTGGAAAGCGCTGCTCGACCTGGGGCATGCTGACCTGGCCTTTCGCATCGCCCACACCGCCCTGGAGTTGTGGAAAAGCGAAGTCGAGGAGAGCTACCACTGCTTCGAGCACTTCATCGTAGCCTCCAGGCGTGGGGCGGGTTGGCACCACTTCGGTGGTCTCTCCACCCCGGTGCTGGCCTGGTTCCAGGCTTACCATCAGCCCGGCACCCTCACCTGCGGCTTTGATACCTGGATCGATAGCCTGACCGTCGCTGAAGACCACACCAGCCTCCAGGCAACCCTCCAACACCTTAGTAGCGACCGTCCCTGGCTGGCTATCGCGGTGCTGAATCCGGATCACACCTACAGCGTCCACTGGAATGGAAATCCCATTGAAGCCCACCTGCGTTATCCCGGCGTCCTGGAAATCATGTTGATTGGATCAGGCGAATTGCATGTTGAATCAAAAGGTTAATACAATATAATTAATCTAATTATAAAATCTCTGCCATCATCCGAGTAGACACAGGAAAATATACTTATGAAGAATTATCAGGAATTCTATTCAAAAATATTAGACAATATCTCCTCAGGTGTGTATTTCGTGGATAAGGAGCGTACCATCACCTATTGGAATAAAGGCGCTGAACGATTAAGTGGTTTTAAAGCAGATGATGTAGTTGGAACCAAATGTTCTTATTTCCTGAATCACGTAGACGAAAATGGAAATGAATTATGTGGCGACCGATGTCCATTACTGGGCACCATCCAGGATGGCAATCCTCGCCAGGCAGAGGTTTTCATGCTGCATAAATTGGGGCAAAGAGTCCCGGTACTGGTACAAGCCATGCCGATGCAAGAAGGTGGGGAAGTGTTGGGAGCTGTTGAAATATTCCATGACATCTCTAATTTAAAATTTGCGCAAGCACACATTCGGGAATTATCCGATGTGGCTTTTTTGGATAAATTAACCGAGGTTTATAACCGCGCAGGGTTAGAAAAATTTATTGAAACATGGTTTCGTGATTTTAAGCTATATAACTATCCTTTTGGGTTCATCTTTATCGATGTGGACAATTTTAAACAGGTCAATGATCAATATGGTCATCCTATTGGAGATCAAATTCTGGTAGGTATCGGTTCACGTTTAAAGAACCAACTTAGACAGGCAGATATTGTTGGACGCTGGGGAGGCGATGAATTTTTAGTACTCTTGAATGAAGTGACTCAAGAATCGATTGAAAGAGTGCTTTTTAAAGTAAGAGAAGTTCTCAACCACCTGCCTTACAAAACTGATCATGGCGAGCTTGCTGTGCAATGCTCTTTAGGTGGTGTGGTGCCTACATCAACTGACACTCTGGAAAGTTTGATCACGAAGGCTGACGAATTAATGTATGCTGATAAGAAAAAAAACAAAACTACCATTGATTAGTTGAAGATATTAGAATCGTGAATTTCCCAGATTTTTGGTTTTTTGATAAGACTTTCACCCTCCCTTGTGCGAATCGTGTTTTGTAGGAGCGGGTTAGAAACCCGCCCCTACGCACAATCCATCGATTCCCAACCCATAGAGGCGTTTGGCAATGTAGGGGCGTTTGACCGAACGCACCTTCCGGTCATGCAATTAACCCCATCAACGAAATTTACACAATCGGTATTCGTTTATTCGTTATTTTTTCGTTGACGGCCCACCATCCGTACGGGCAAAGCATTGGATAATGAACATCGTTATCCACCCGGCATTTCGATATCCAATGCTTTGCCCCTACCCCTACCAAACCACCCCACCATCCCGCGGATGAATCACGATGGGTTTTTTATTCGTGCATATCATGCCCTTTGCCATCGTGGATTATATTACCCTGTGGGTATCATACCCTTGTCCATCGCTCAAAATTCGTTGACGGCCCATCCCCGGTCATTCTTTTGCCATCACACTCGTTCTCGGATGCCCGATATTTGCCTGTCAACTTTCAACTTTCAACTCTTCCCTGATCCCTACCCCCTATAAATCAACCTTCCAATCTTCAACGCATCCTCTTCCACCTGGGCAATCAATGCTGCTCTATAATCCATGTTTTCAATGCTCAATAATTGCGTGGCATGCTTCCAAACGTCATTTCGCCAATGGCGGATCAAATGTGAAATCAAATATTCGTCCAGAGAACCAAAGACATCATCGATAAACTCCATGATTGGCATGGCCGGTTCGAGGATATCATCCTGAACCGCATCGATCGAGGCAGCGATGATCGTATTGACGCGGTCGTGATCGCTATGCCGGTTCTCACGTTGCACTTCATCCAGGGCGTTCCATTCCGGTGAGAGGACATCCACCAGCGTCAGGACCAGATCATAATTGATATGCGCATTCACCCCCAATAACAGGGATTGGATCGCCATTGCTTTGGGATTGCGGGTGGCATTATGCGCCAGCTGCCAGACCATAGGTGCAGCCTGCGGATCGGTTTCATACGCATCCAGGGCAAAAAAATAATAATCGGCAAAGCGCTTGAGCAGCTGGTGCACCCAATTGGAATCGTAGGATTCATCCCGTTCAATGGCTTGCAGCGTGTTGTGGGTCATCAATTGATAACACCTCAGAAAAATGCAGCGCGAATCCTGGCTGTCCGTCCAATGCTGGATCAAGGTCTGCATTTGTTGTATCACCCGGTCATTTGTATATTCCATAAAATTCCACCACCAAAAAGAATTGAATATTCGCATTGTAAAGATTTTAAAGGCACAAGTCAATCAAACGTGGAAGCGTAGGGGCGGGTTCGGAACCCGCCCCTACGAACCCAATCCAACAAATTCTTCATCAACGAAATTTTCACAATCGAAATCGTGAATATCACCCTGTGGGTTCGGGATCCCATATCATCCTGTGGGTTCGTGGATGGCATGAACGGACGGCCACCCCATCCGGGTAAAGCATTTGATTTCAAAATTCCGGGTGGTCAACCATACCAATGATCAAATGCTTTACCCCTACCCCATATGAACTCATGAACTTTTGAACTCAACAACTAAATTTCCCCCCGTCCAGCGCAACCCCCTCACCACCTGCTCCTGCTCCATGTCCATCAATGGCAACTGCATCCGCCTGCCCAGCAAATCCAATGGATGTGCGTTCACAATCCAGTACGGCAGATGCAGATTCCCCTCTGCATCCAATTGCAACGGCGGTTCGATCTGCCTAGGCAAGCGGAACACCTCCAGCACGCCATCCGCGTTCACCAGCGCGCTCAACCGGCTCTCATCCGCGCAACCCAGCGCCAGCCAATCTTCCAACGCTTCCTTGCGGGTCTTTTCGATCTCACGCCAGCGTGGCATCCAGACATCGCTCGCCTGCCAGATCTGCACCCCCTGCAGAACACCACCTTGCACCGCCTGTTCCCCCAGCGCGCGTATCAATTCGGTCGTCTCCGTCATCGCCAGCAAGCAGAAGCGCAGATCCTGGTTGAGCAAGACCCAGCTGCTGGCGACCATCTCCACGATCGTCTCATGAGGGCACGGACGTGCAGCACATTTTCTAGGATTTTTTTATTGTTCAAATCAGCATAAACCTTTGACAACATTCCAGACTCCTCCAAAATCCGATATAATTAGTTTCCTTGTCAGACAATTAACAATTGAATAGAAACTGCTCTAATTAAACCACCCCGGGTGTTTGTTTGGTATAAGCAGAAACAAAATTAAAAATGGAGGAAATTTTATTTATGGAGGGAACTATGACTGCCCTTACAGTACTATCGGAAACAGGTGCTGATCGAGCAGCCTTGCCACTTTTATGGTGGTTGGGACCTATCACAGCGATTGTGGCACTTTTATTTGCTGTTCTGTTTTACAAACAGATGATGCAAAAGTCGGAAGGCACGGACAAAATGAAGTTCATCGCCCAGGCCGTACGGGAAGGTGCCATGGCTTATCTTTCACGCCAATACCGCGTGGTCGGGATTGTGTTTGCCATTCTATTCGTCATCTTCCTGGTACTATCCTTTTTTAAGCTGCAGAATCCCATTGTGCCATTTGCTTTCCTCACCGGCGGGTTATTCTCCGGTCTGTGTGGCTTCTTTGGTATGAAGACCGCCACGAATGCCTCTGCCCGCGCTGCTCATGCTGCCAGTAAGAGCCTGAATTCAGGCTTGCAGGTTGCTTTACGCGCCGGCGCTGTCATGGGTCTGGTTGTGGTCGGTTTTGCCTTGCTGGATATCACCCTGTGGTTCCTCCTGCTCTACTTTGGATTCCCGGTGCTCTTCCCCGCGAATTTCATCAGCGTGACCGCGAACCCCTTACCGCAGATCACTGCCATTATGCTCAGCTTCGGGATGGGCGCTTCCACCCAGGCACTCTTCGCCCGCGTGGGGGGTGGCATCTATACCAAAGCCGCTGATGTAGGCGCTGATCTGGTGGGTAAAGTGGAAGCCAACATCCCCGAAGATGATCCCCGCAACCCAGCCACCATCGCTGATAACGTCGGCGACAATGTCGGTGATGTGGCTGGTATGGGTGCTGACCTGTACGAATCATACGCGGGTTCCATCCTGGCGACCTCTGCCTTAGGTGTGGCTGCGGTCACACTGGCTGGTAGTGGTTTAGTACCTGGCAAATCTCCACTGGAGACCGGTCTGATGTACATCACCGCACCGATTGTGCTGGCCGCGTTGGGCATCATCCTTTCCATTATTGCCATCTATCTGGTTCGCACCCACGACGATGCTGACCAGAGTCAACTGATTGCCTCGCTCAGTCGTGGATTAAATATCAGCTCCATCGGGATTGCTGTGCTCTCTTTGCCATTGCTATATGTATTGGGAATACCCAATTTTCTCGCCGTCTGGATCTGCGTCCTGGCTGGTCTGGCTGTCGGCCTGGTCATTGGAAAATCCACCGAATATTACACCTCACACGCCTTCAAACCCACCCGTGATATTGCCGAACAGGCTGATACCAGCTCCGCCACTGCCCTCATCGAAGGTATGGCAGTCGGCATGGAATCGGGTGGTATTCCGGTCGCAGCCGTTGTCATCGGCATCATGGTCAGTTATTATGTGGCTGGCGGGGTCGATAATCTGCTGATGGGACTTTTTGGGGTCGGTATCGCTGCTGTGGGCATGCTCTCCACCCTGGGATTCACCCTGGCGACCGATGCTTATGGTCCCATTGCAGACAACGCCGGGGGCAACGCTGAAATGGCTGGGTTGGATCGCAGTGTCCGTCTGCGCACCGATGAACTCGATGCCGTCGGGAATACCACCGCTGCCATCGGCAAAGGTTTTGCGATTGGCTCAGCCGCGCTGACCTCCATGGCACTCCTGGCTGCCTATCTGGAAGAAATCCGGTTGGTTCTCTCCGAACTTCGCCATATCGATTCATTGCTGGTGCGCGGTGAAATGATCCCGGTCATGCAAATGACCATGGATAACTTCATGGACTTTTACAATGTCTCCCTGTTAAATCCGGCTGTACTGGCAGGGCTCTTCACGGGAGCCGCCACCGCCTTTTTCTTCTCTGCCATGACTATGCGCGCGGTTGGTCGGGCGGCTACCGGTATGGTTGAGGAAGTCCGCCGTCAATTTCGAGAGATCGAAGGCATCCTCGAAGGCACCGGTCGCCCGGATTATGCCCGTTGTGTTGCCATCAGCACCGCTGCCGCTCAGCGTGAAATGATCGCCCCTGCCATGGTGGCCATTATTGTCCCGGTGATGGTCGGTATCGTATTCGGGATCGCCGGTGTGCTTGG